>DASWYG010000037.1:0-1662 GCA_036405075.1 Bacteroidia bacterium
AAGGTTGTCAAAAATTCAAGGCCTGTAGTTGTAAGTGCCTTAACTGTAATTTCATATGCACCTTCAGTTAGAGCGGTACTTTTTTTCACAGTGACAGAACCTGTTTTTTCATTTATTGAAAATATATTTTCGCTATCAGTAAAGAGTTGTCCGTCTTTTTTAATTCCATTAATGGCAAAAGATGATTTGTAAGTTGCTGGTGATAGTGTAGGAGCAGCAGATACATACCCGTTTGATAAAGCAATATGGATATTATTCAATAATATAGTAAGATCATATTCAGGATAATATGTACCAAAGAAGAATTTGATTTTGGGTATAAATATAACTCTGAATGTAGTAGATGCCACACGAAAACCGTCTTTAAGAAGTATCGGAGTTACATCGTAAGCTTTTTCAGTTTTTTTATCAGGATCTCCAGCATTGCTGCCAAATTTTAAGATGTTAGAATTCAGTGATACTTCCGTTCCGATAGAAGATTGATTTTCAATTGACCAGTTTGTGTCTGATGAAACATTTGCAGGAGATTCAAGCTCAAAATTTGCAGCGTCGCCATATATTACATAACCCACAGGAATAGTGGCTTTGCTGTCCAGTCCCTTAATGGTAATCTTTGCAGGATTGATTTTAAACTCAACAGTTTGTTTCCCTTGAAAGTTCTGGCTTTTTGAACTCACATTGACAATAATTTTGTAGCTATCAGGTAATTTCAATCCATTGATGCTGGAAACAGTACTATTTGGATACAACAAATTACTATTAACACTGATTTTTTTCGATTCCTTGTTTATCGTCACAGCTTTTGATAGTTTCTCGTTAAGATATTCTGTAGTCGTAACTTTTACATTTTCATTAAGACTGTAATCTAAAGCTATTTCAAGATCGTCTGCAGCTGATACTTCTGATGGAAGAGCGATGTCTTGCGTTTCTCCATAATTCATAGTAGTTCCGGGAGTGAGTTCAAAATCAATTTGTTTTTGAGGTGTTTCCTCATTTTCACTGTTACAAGCTGCCATAGACAGAAATAGAATTCCCATAACTAGAATTCTGGTGTAATTTTTTTGTTTTCTCATGTTTAAAATTTTTGCCAAAAGTATATTTTAAAAATATTTAATGCAACAAAGTTGCGATATTTTATTGCAATATTGTTGCAATAATGTTTTTAAGCTTTATATTTGCGCCCAATATTTATCCAAATTCAGCAAGATTATGCCAATTGTTACGCGATCTTTATTTCTAGTGTTCCTTCTTTTTAACCTATCTGTCTATTCGCAGAATCTAAAATCCGCGGACAGTGTTAAAACCAATGTATTGAATGAAGTTGTAATTACTACTAATAGTAAATCAGAGCTATTTAACTCAAGAAAGATTTCCCGTAAAGAACTTTTAAAGAACCAATCGACAACACTTGGAGAAACACTCAGCCATGTTCCGGGAATTCAAAATTCTTATTTCGGACCAAATTCAGGAGCTGTTGTAATCAGGAGTCTTAGCGGAAACCGTGTCAAAGTGTTAAGTAATGGAATGGGAGTTAATGATCTTTCAGGAATCAGTCCCAATCTTAATCTCATTGCAGATACAGATAATCTGCTTGGTATTGATATTCATATTAACGATGGAAATGTTCTTTTTGGCGGAAGAGCTATTGGAGGGGCTGTCAAT
>DASWYG010000038.1:0-3186 GCA_036405075.1 Bacteroidia bacterium
TTTTGTGTTGTTTTGTGTATTGTTAAATTTTAATTTTTCTATGGCAGAAAGCCATGGAAAAGAAGATTTAAGTTTAAGAGCCGGTGTTGTGTTTCCTAAATATTTTTACTTCATGGAAGGAAAAGGTTCGGGCATAAGTAATGCTGCTTATAATGCGGACAGAGGATTGTTTCTGGAGTTATCCAGACCTTTATATAAAGGATTGGAAACTATTACTGGATTGCAAATTCTGTCGCAAAGTTTTGATGTGAAAACCTATCAAAAGTATTATTATGAACCAATAAAAATTAAGCATTCAGTAAGTGTTTATGTTGTGAATATTGGCTTGTCTCAGGCTGTTTTCAAAAGGAAGTATTTAAACGTTAATGTTACTGCAGGTTTGATGCCAACTCGTATCAGCGATTATCGAACCAAGATTTATACAGATTCAGGTAATGTCGTCAATTTGTATAACAGATATAGAACTGAAGAAGTAAAATCAACTTTGTTAACCTGGTATGCAGGTGTTGAAATGAAAAAGAAAATTTATAAGGAATTGTATGGGATGGTACAAGGCTCCTTTGTGTTTCAAACCACTCCAAATAAGCAGACAGTATTGTACACCATCAATCGATTCAATATGAATTTGGGATTGGTGTATCGTTTTTTGAAAAAATAAATCCTCATCGACTACTTTTCATCGCTTTGACGATCTTCAAGGAAGGGTCAGATGAAAGTTTGTGATACATTTCTGAATCACTGCTGTAAATGGCTACTTTGCCTTCTGAATCGTGGTGTATGCCCCAGCCATACCTTTTGCCCAATGCGGAGGCTCTGAGGCAAGGTTGACCTTTAGAGAAAAATTCAATTTTAGCCTGCGGTCTTTCTGAATCACTTAAGTCTTTGCGATCAGCAAATACAGTGAAAATGATCTCGTCAGAAGTGTATTGGTATGGGTGCTTTTGTATCATTTCAAATTGCATGGATGCCACTGTTGGAGACTCTTTTTTACTTACAGGGGTTTCTCCTGACAAAGCCGGACAATCATCTGCAATTTGTATGAATGTGTTGTAATAATTGGTGCTATGCGATTTCATGAACAGACAAATTTATGTGAATTAAAAGAAAATTCGCGTCTTTTTGTTTTCAAAAAAAACTTGATATATTGCAAAGGATAAATTCTATTAAGATGAAAAAAATAGCAATATTACTAGTAGTGGCTATGGCCTGCGGTTCCCCAAAGAAAGTTGGTAGTTCAGAATCAGGAGATTCTCGTACTCAAAAGATTGTGATGTATAACTCAAATACCTATTTGTTGACTGAATCGACAACAGATTCAACGTATGGATTTACACAAGAAAATCCGGTTAAAGTTGGTGGCGTGAAAAAGAGTGAAGGTCCATTGAATGAGCGACGTTATTTGAATGGCTTGTTGGGGCCTAAAGGAGAGGTTGTGAAATATTTCAGACAAGGCAGTTGTTGTGCATTTGATTCTAAAAATGGATTCATGGGAACCGGTTTGTTAGACATTTACTCGGTCTATTGGAAAGGTTCTGATACTTTTGATATTTACATCAATATGTATGATGAAGGAAATCTATATGTTCCTGTTGGTTTTACAGGTATAAAAAAAGATTGAACAATCAGAAACACATCTCAAATTTACTTTTACGATATGTTCCTGAATGATTGAATAGACATGAAGGACTGTTTTTGATGCATAAGAGTCCCCTCATTTTTTAATTGATTTTTTTGATGCTTTAGACTTAGCCTTGGTTTGATAGATGACTTCTTGTTCATTGACATAAATGAAATTTGAGTTCATCGGTTTTTGTTTTTTAAATTTACCATTGATTTCTTTGTCATAAGCTTCAATGGATTTAAAATTGATTTGAGGAACAACGCCAACGCTGAGTGCAAGTTCTATGAGCTTGCCTAGGCTGTGATTAAAATCTCCATTGAGTACTTGTGAGATGTAACCTTTGGTGACGCCGAGTTCGGCCGCTAATTGTGTGCGGTTGATGCCTTTGTTGATCATGTATTGTTCAACTTTTGCATAAAGGTCGTTTTGGATAATGGTCATCCAATAGGCCTTGGTTCTGATGAGTTCTTCTGTCTTTTTCATATTTGTATACCTTTTATTTGTTTGCTTTTAATTGCTTCTGTTAGTTCTATCTTCAAAGCTTTGTATTGCCTGAGATCTTGTTTTTGATTGTTTTTTTTGCCCCCGAGTATGATCACTTTACCTAATGGTTTTACGTGTATCAAATACAAACGCAAATTCTTGGTTTTGATTTCCCATCCTCTAAAGGGTTGATCAGCATCCAAAGGATGGAATTTATTGCCTGGTAAATGCGCCGAATTTGATACCAAAATCAATAAAGTTTGAAGTGTGTCCAATTCAGTGTCATAACATCCTTCTTTCTTTGTCTTTTGCCAAAAATCATCCAATTGACATTTTCCTCTAATTTCTAAAGAATAGCAACTTGTTTTGCCATTCACTTCTTCTCTTTTTCTCAATGCAAATCTATTCATTTGTTTAGTGATTACTATACTTTATTTTAAAATTTTATCAACATCTCAATCATCCAACTGTTTCTGTTTTTCAAATATTCATTCAGTTGAGATCGAGTAAAATTAGTTGAAATTGCGACTCAGATTTCTTGCTATTGTTTCAAGTAGTACTTGTTTTTTATGGAATAGGTTGAATTTTTTTTTAAGCGTATATGGGTTACATTTGTTGTTCTGATGAGACAATTTTATTGTTTTTTAATTTTTGGATGCTTTAGTTTGTTGACAATGGGTGACTTATATGCTCAGACTGATACTTCTAAGCTAAAACTGAAAGACCGAATCAAGAGAATTGAAGATGAATTGCACACTGATTCGATCATGAGAAAAAAGTATGATGATCTTACTTTTTACTATTCTCATGTGATGAAAAACATTGCGGACTCTCAGCAATTGAACAGGATCAAATTGTCTGCATACATCGAATCTTATTATGCCCGTTACACAGACCAGTTGCCTTTAGGTAGTTTTCAAAAATTTCCAACGTCAGCACCTATTTCCAATGCCTTTGGTTTGAACATGGCCATGGTTAATCTGCAATATCAAAATGATTACGTCAATGGTGTGTTAACCTTGCACACAGGTGATATTGCGTCTAGTGCCTGGAGCCCGGTTTATAATCACATACAGGAAGCC
>DASWYG010000039.1:0-9204 GCA_036405075.1 Bacteroidia bacterium
GTGCAATCGGCTAAAGAGATCAATAGCAATGGTGAAGTAAAAGTCTCTGAGATGCAACTTCTTTTATTGAGAAAATTAGAGGAGTTGACTTTATACATCATTCAATTGGACAACAAAAACAAAGCATTGGAAGCTAAACTGAATGAAAAATGAAAACGATAAAATTCATACTCTTTTGCTTGTTCATGGTTTGTTTAAGCAAATTGTTTTCACAGATCAATCTGGTGAACAATGGCAGTTTTGAATATGGGAGTACATGTTTTTGCAAGACTGAGCCTTTTGGCACAAGACCCGATCTTAGGGCATTTGATTGGTCAATACCAGGACCAAAGTATAAAAAATTTTATCCAACCCCCGATTGGTTTTTATTCCCATATTGTTTCAAAAATAGAATGTATCGTGAAGATATCGCAAAAGGTTATTTTGATAGTATCCCAAAGTTATTTTCGAGTGGTATAGTTGGAATGTATGCTGATACTCAAGGATATCTTGAAGGCTTACAAACAACTTTGAAAGAAAATTTGAAACCAGGTTCAACTTATCTTATGCGTATGAAAATTGGGTTAGGTTTGAGATACTTTAAAAAGGTAAATGGTGCATACCATATAGCAATTCATTTTTCGAAATTTCAAGATGATTGGACAGCAAATCCGAATACAACACAAAATGTGCTATGGGAAAATGCATTTAAATTTAGAATAGATGGATCCAATGTCTATGATAAAAATGAATTTATTCCGGTTCAAATATATTTTAAAGTACCAAATACAGTGAATGGAGGGACCTCTGCGGCCTTAAGTAATTTAACAATAAGGCAATATTCGGAAAATTGGGATTCATATAAAGCAACTTATGCCTACATCGATGATGTTGAATTGTATGAAGTTTCGGATTATAAGTGCAATGCCAATTGGGTCGTGGAGAACAGGGTGTATGAGTACCACGAATTGCCTGTGGAAGCGAGTGGTGAAATAACAGCGGGTAAAAATGTATTGGACAACAACGACAATGGACCGGTGATATGTGATGCCAAACAGGATTCAGCATTTGGTGATTCAAGGCTAGAGTATAAAGCGGGTAAGCGCGTGCGATTAAAGGATGGTTTCAAGGTCGAAAAAGAAGCTTATTTCAGGGCTTATTTGGCGCCCTGTGGTAAAGAGTTTTTTGATCCGATTGCAGACCTGGGCATTACAGATTCTGTGATTACCATCTGTGGAGATGTAGAAAGGTGTTTGGACTTGGGTTCTAAGAAAGCCTATAACATGACGTATGAATGGAGTTCAAACGATGCTGCAATAATGGCATTGCTCAATGGCAAGAGTACTTTGAGTCAAATCAGTTTGTGTATTCCACGAAGCATGCCCAGTGGTACTTATCGGCTCAAATACAAAGTGACCAATGGGGCGGGGGCAGTAGCAGAAAAATCATTGAGGATTTACATCAATCGATCTCCATTCACTAGTAGTCCTGTGATGTATCACATGTCGGGAGTATCTAGTTGGGGTGGGTATTATTTTAATGGATTAAAATCTCATGATAAATTTTTCGCCAAATACAGGGTATACTATTGTGATGAAATTTTGATGGAAGTCCTTAATGAGGATAATACAATTATTGATTCGAAGAGGTTTTATATAGATATTGACTATCCGAATAGTATGACTAGTTCAGTGCCTTTCCTAAACGTACTATATTATAAGGATGTACCGTGTGGTAACTACAGATTTAAATTTACTATGATCAATACATGTACAGGAACACAAAATGTATATATCGAGAATACAAGGTACCATTGTCAATTTGATTAATTTATTTTATGAAAGCAAATATATTTAGAACATTCTTTGCTCTGTTATTTTCATTTTTTTTAAATGAACTCAGTGCTCAAACAATTTATCCACCCAATCACAGTTTTGAGGCAGATACCATATTGCCTTGGGAGATAAAGGGTAGATATGATCTTCCAACTTCTGTGAACATGAATTTTCCAACTGATGGAAAGTACTTTATCGAATTAACCTCTTCCAAAATTAGAAATTTGTATACATTGTCAACTCTTAAGATTAAATTTTCAGTCAATGATAGAGTAAGATATTTAAATTTTGCCTCTATGTTTTGGAGTACTAAAAATGAAAATAAATTCAGAGTAAAATATCAATTGACAAAATATAATCCGTATTATAAACGCAGTTACCTGATATGCAATATGGATACAATGATGGATACGATTTGTAACATCAGGGATTACAGAGAAGATTGGTTCTATCATAAAGTGGATTTAAAACCTTACTATTTATCAAATCAAATCCCAGATTCTTGTTTAATAGAAATCAGTTGCGATTTTATACACTTAAGCACTGCGGATTTTATTCAATACCTCGATTTAGACAATTTTGTCTTAACCGGAAATGTCGATGCTCAAGTGTCAGTTGAGGACCAATCTAAATCGAATTGCGATATAAGGGTTTACCCCAATCCAAGTAACGGTTTGCTGAATGTGGATTTGAGTGCTGTGCCTGATGTGGTTAAGCTGGAAGTGTTGAGCGCTGATGGACAAATAGTTGTGTTTTTGGATGATCCGGAGGCGTTGATACAATTGGATTTGTCAGCTTGCGCAAGAGGTTGTTACCTGCTGAAAATTGCATCAGCTGATGGCAATATTCAATACAAAAAATTGTTACTGGAATAATTAGAGGGAATAATAAAGACAGTGATGTTATGAAAAAGGAAATAATAAGGATGGTGTTTTTACTGTCAATGATTTTTGTGCAAAGAACATTAAATGCTCAAGTTGTTTACCCACCCAATCACAGCTTTGAAGATGATACAATAAATTATGGTGTGCTTCCATGGCAGACATCCGGCTATCATGATTTGAACTATTCTGTCAACATGATTTTAGCAGCAGAAGGAAAGTACTTTTTCGAATTGGCATCTTTTCGGATTAATAATGTTTACACCAATTCTAAATTATGGATTAAGTTTCCCATAAATGAACGAGCAAGGTTCCTGAATTTTTCATCAATTTTTGATAGCTACTTTGAAAATTATAAATTCAGGGTAAAAATAATGATGACCAAATTCGATCCTTATTACAAGCGCAGCTATATGGTTTGTAACATGGATACTTTGATGGATACAATCTGTAATTATAGGGCATATAGAAAAGATTGGTTTCACAATAAAATGGATTTGAAACCTTATTATTTAACCAACGAAACTCCTGACTCATGTTACATAGAAATCAGTTGTGATTTGAATTACAAAGGTTTCTTTGATTACATTCAATACTTGTATTTAGACAATTTCTTTCTGAATGGAAATGTCGATGCTCAAGTGTCAGTTGAGGGCCAATCTATATCCAATTGCGATGTAAGGGTTTACCCCAATCCAAGTAACGGTTTGCTGAATATGGATTTGAGTGCTGTGCCTGATGTGGTTAAGTTGGAAGTGTTGAGCGCTGATGGACAAACAGTTGTGTTTTTGGATGATCCGGAGGAATTGATACAATTGGATTTGTCAGCTTGCGCAAGAGGTTGTTACCTGCTGAAAATTGCATCAGCTGATGGTAATATTCAATATAAAAAATTGTTACTGGAATAAGCGGTGGTGAAAATAAAATAGTAGTGTTATGAAAAAGAACGTAATAAGGATGGTGTTTTTACTGTCGATGATTTTTGTACAAAGAACATTAAATGCTCAAGTTGTTTACCCACCCAATCACAGTTTTGAGGACGATACTTCCATGAAAACATTGTTTCCTTGGCAAGTAACTGGTAAATACTTTTTCTTAACTTCTTTAAATATGAACTTTGCTACTGATGGTAAAATGTTCATAGGAATAGAATCATTTAAGTTAAAAGATAAATATACAAATTCTAAAGTTAGTATCAAATTCCCAATGACAGAAAGGGTAAGGTTTTTAAACTTTCAATCCATTTTTGGTAGTCAATTCGATTTTTTTAAATTCAATGTTAAATTAGAATTTACCAAATTTAATCAATTTTATAATCGGAGTTTTGTTGTATGTTCAATAGATTCATTAATGGATACAATAAGTAATTATAGGTCTTATAGAAATAAATGGAACTTTCATAAAATTGATCTGAAATCTCATTACAAAGAATTAGCTACACCAGATTCATGTTACATTGAATTTAATTGTGATATTAAGTATTTTGGAATATATGATTTCAGTCAAGTCCTTTTTTTAGACAATGTATTACTCACTGGTTCAGTTGATGCACAAACTTTTATCCAAGAACAAACATTTTCAAACCCTGAGATTCTTGTTTACCCCAATCCAAGTAACGGTTTGCTGAATGTGGATTTGAGTGCTGTGCCTGATGTGATGCAATTGGATGTGATAAGCATGGATGGCCGATCTGTGTTAACACAAAATAACTTAAATGAAATTGTTGAGTTGGATCTTTCGGCACTGACTAAAGGCTTGTATCTGCTCAAAATTACAAACTCTGACAACACACAAATATTTAAAGAAATTGTAATAGAATGAAAACGAAAATGATCATACTGTTGCTGATGTTTAGCAGCAGTATTTACGCAAAAAAAGGTAAAATTAAACCAAGGTATTTGTTGGGACATGCTGTTTTTGCAGAATTTAATTCCGTTACCAGAAAGACTGATTTGATCTTTTTTGGATATACACATGCCGATAGCTTGGGTAAACGATGTGAATTGGCTCTTGGACTGCCATCCAATATCCAATTGTATGAGGGCCTTGAAAAAGTGAATTTCAATTCAGGGATACAACTTGGATACAGTTTTAGACCTCTTAAGATTTCAAAAAGAAGTACACTTGGATTAAGTTCAAAGACTTTTATGACCTATAAACAAATTGAACAATTGAATGGAAATATGATTCGCGATGATTCTTTGATCAATTATGTTTATGCCAAAATTTCGAGTTTTAGATTGAATTTTGCGCCTGTCCTCGTTTTAACCAAGACGCTGAAGGATCAGTTTTACTTTGAATGTTCATTGGGCTATCAATTCAATTTTTAGCATATTAAACATAATAAAATCAGTAATGAACGATTTTCTTATTATTGGTCCAATTCTAGCAAAAGTCAATATCCTGTTTACAAAGGGTGGATGAATGACAAAGGCTTGTACTTTAGTCTTAAATTGATTTACAACATTAAACCATCAGATAGAATATGCATTTAACAAGAATAATGACAATTTGCTTTTTGTTTTTGTCAATTGCTGATACACATGCCAGAAAGCCATTGAAAAGAAAGCCTTTTAATGGGTATTATTTTTTTTCAGAATCCAATTACTCAAGATTGCGAACAGTTGATTTAAACTTTGGTGCAGGTAAATTCAAAACAAAATGTAAGGGTTTTGAAATATCAAGTACAATCAAGGTGTTTTCCTATGATTATGAAGCACTTCCTCCTTTTAGAATTGGCGTTTCAATTAATAAATTTCACAGGAAGTTGATAGGGCGACGCTCTTCAAGTATTGGTTACCGCATTGGACTTAACTATACACAAGTGAGGGCAAAAAGACAAAATATAAGATACAGTGATGAAGCTTATGAATACTCTTTGAGATATGGTTTTTATGTCTCTAATCAATATATGTTCAATTGTGAGACTTTTTGGAACAAAAGATTGTTTGGCAGAGTTTATTTCGAATTGAAGTTTGGCGTTCAAAATGGAATAGAAAAT
The DNA here is from genome assembly GCA_036405075.1 of Bacteroidia bacterium. GTDB lineage: Bacteria > Bacteroidota > Bacteroidia > NS11-12g > UBA955 > JABMMZ01. The sequence continues at coordinate 5,697 of DASWYG010000039.1, forward strand.
ATACAATATTCAAATTCAGAGATCATATCCAAATCCTTGAATTATCGTCCATCAACTTTTCAATATTGGGGAAATAAAGGTCCGGGAACATATTTGCGAACAAATACAAATTTCAGTGCCAGATTATTGTTTTGTTTTGGTAAGGCAAAGAAGTGAAATCGCAATAACTTTCACTTGATGTTCAATAAAGTTTTTGCTATTGAATCTCTTAAGCGTGGATTTACATCAACATGATTTGCAAATGATTTCCATCCTTGTATGGTGTCATTGATTTCTTCTACAATGTTTGCTGCGTTTTTACAACGAATAGAATCTCCTATGAGTAACAGGTCTTTTTTATTGATGTTTTCTCGTTTTCCGTTGATGCTCAGTGAATGCTGACTGACCCACTGACTGCCTGGCCTGTATGCATGACAAACATCATAAGCCGGAGCCAATTCCCATTGAGCACCTTGTTTCAATAGGAACGAAAAATTCTTGGTATGGTCGTCACAATTTCTGGCAATGACATTGAACACCATTCTTCTGAACATTTGTTCGGCATCGGCATAATTGAGCCTGATTTCTCGCATGCATTGAAACAATTGCTCATAGCTGAAACTGTTGATCAGATTGAAATCATAATGTTTCATCGCACAAAAAGTTTGAACATGGTGTTTGATGTATCCATCTTCACGGTCAAACCTTTTGGTCATGAAATGTGCTCTGCCATTTTCTTCCAACAGTCTGCAAGGCATCATGTTTATGCCACAAGCTGTGGCCATGTGGTAATATGCCATTTCAACCCGTCCATAACCCGAAGAAGCACCCAGTTGAACATCACTGACGCCATCCAGTTTGATCAACCAATGTTCATAGCCTTTGCCGGCTTTGGTTTGCCCCGATTTAACATCACCTGTTTTTTCATTCCAGATGATGACCGCTTTGGGTCTTGCTCCTCCTGCAGAAGTGCCAATTTTGAGGATGTCGGAAATGGCTTTTTCTTTATTGTTTTGAAGGTTGGTGCTGAAAGATTTTTTCTTTTCTAGCAGCGATTTAGAAATTTCAACCAGATGTTCTATTTCCAGAGAAAATGAACGTTTGTTTTCTTTTATGACACTGGGTTCAAATTCCAAAGCGCCCATGCCACGACTGCCTATAAAACAAAGAGTTTCCACCGGATTCATACTTCCTGGAGCACGACCATTTTGTGCCAACCAAAGGTCGATCAATTGAGAACCGAAGCGATCGGGGAGTGAATCGGCCAGTAAACCCGGTAATCCTTTAAAAGTATCCAACTCGGAATCGCGTTCTTTTCTTAATTCGGGAAAAGCATATAGAGTTTTGTTGGCTGTTAATGGCATTTTGAGTGGCGAAAGGTCCCATCCGGTTTGCTTGAAATTCGAATCGAATTCGAAATGCGCAATTCCACTGATTTCGTTCCATAAAACAGCTCCGACTGTCCGATCCCATATTTTTACTTCTGCAAGATCCATTTTTACCAATCTGTTGTTTTGTCGCTACTGTTTTTAATTCTTCTGGCTCTTTGAATTGTCTTTTTCTGTTGCTTTAATAAGCTGATGGGACTGATCGGTGTTTCTATTTTAAAGATGTCTAAAGTGTTCAATTGATTCAATACCCTCAGCACCTGTATGAATGTTGATAAGGTAACTGTTTCTCCTTTTTCGAGTAAACTCAGAGTTGAACGACTAATTCCTGCAGCCTTTGACAATTCTTCCTGACTCAAATTGATATCTAAACGATGTGTTTTGACAAACGTGCCCAATTGTTTCAAAATGTTTGAATCACTCAAGGCATTCCAATCGATATACTTTGTTTCATTGGGGTTCATCATTTTAATTTCAATTAATTGTACACAAAAATAGCAAAATTCATCAAAAAACCAAAATAAATGTATGATAAATCATTCAATAATATATTAAATATCGGTTAATGTATGATAAATCATTCAAATTAGGTGTTAAATGTGTGATAATATTTTCGTTTTATAATGAACTTTTAGAACCTGAAACTGATAAGTATCAGTTTGTTACTTATTGATTACCAATATTAAAAGCTTAAATTTGAGAAAACAAAACCAATATGCAAGTTAAGAACAAAACCATCATTGTTACCGGCGCCGGAAATGGTATAGGTCGTGAAGTAGCGCTTCAATTGTTGAGCAAAGGAGCAAAGGTTGCTGCTGTAGATGTAAAAGAAGAATTTCTAAAGGAGACTTTGTCATTGGCGGGTTCAAATGCTGCTTCAATGAGCATTCATGCACTGGACATCACCAATATGGATGCGCTCAATGCTTTACCTGAAAAAGTTATAGCAATTCACGGACACATTGATGGACTGATGAACATTGCCGGCATCATTCAACCATTCGTGAGATTCAATGATCTGGATGAGAAAATCGTGGAACGGGTAATGAATGTTAACTTTTTTGGCCCCTTGCACCTGACTAAGATTGTGTTGCCTTATCTTTTGAAAAGACCTGAAGGGCATATCCTGAATGTATCGAGTATGGGAGGTTTCTTACCTGTGCCAGGACAAACCATTTATGGCGCTTCTAAAGCTGCTTTAAAGTTGTTTACTGAAGGATTGAATGCCGAATTGAGTACAAGCAAAGTCGGTGTTTCGATCGTGTTCCCGGGTGGAGTAGGTACCAATATCACTAAGAACTCTAATGTTGAGATCAAAGGAATGAGCGATGCCCAAATCAGTCAGGTGAAAATGGTGACAGCTCAAAAGGCAGCCAGTATTATGATTGAAGGCATTGAGAAAAACAAATTCAGGATACTCATAGGCCAGGATGCAAAATTCATGGATTTTTTATGCCGCTTAGCACCTACCTATGCCAAAGATTTTATCAGAAAGAAAATGGCTTTTCTTTTGGATTGAGTCCAATGAAAAAGTGCATTTGAAAACTATTCAAATGCACTTTTTGGTTTAGATTCTTTAGATCTTTTTTAAAGCCAATCGTCTGTTGTAATAATAGTAGGACAACATTAAAATGCCCAACATGAATAATGGAGGAGTGGCATGTGACATGGCATCACCTGCAGACACGTGAGATACAAATGCTGAAATGAAAACAATGATGAAACCTGCATAGGTCCATTCTTTGAAACGATGCTGTACAAAAGGCAGGATCAATAAAATAGCGCCAATGATTTTGGCGATGGCCAATTCAATTCTAAAGTACCCCGGGTATCCCAAATGAGTAAATGCAGCAGACATGGCCGGATTAACAATGTATTGAACGGCGCTGAAAACCATCATCAAGCTGATAATGCTTGTGCTGGTCCAATAAATGATGTTTAATTTTTTCATGATGATATTTTTTTTATTGCTGCAAACTTCTGTATATTTGCTTTACAAAAGATATTACTATGCCAAAGTATAGCGCTATACAAGAAGAAAGCGAGTTTGTTCTGGACACCGCTGTTCATACGCCATCAGAGTGTACCAAACACATACTGCCAGTGAGGGATGCATTGGAAGTTTTGAGTGGAAAATGGAA
>DASWYG010000040.1:0-11970 GCA_036405075.1 Bacteroidia bacterium
TTTGGGATGGCAAATGGCTGTTTTGGCGTGGCATTGACCAATAATATTGGTGTGTATTCGAGTTTAGGGGTTCATTATGGAGATAATGATATTTGGCCTTTACATCCGGTGTTCAGAATAAAAACAAAAGTCAGTCACAACACATTGGGATTGGGGCTCTATCGGAATGTGGGTCGTTCAAATGGCAATAGATTGGAATGTTTTGCCGAAATCAGCAGAGGCGCTTTTGATGTAGATGGTTCTAGTGATGAATATATAGGAACAACTAGGGTTTATTATTATTCAAATATTGATGGCAGATACAATCAGTACTCATTGTTGTTGAACAATTCAATTAAAACCCAAAGCACTCAAGTTGTATTTTCATTCAAATTAGGTGCTACTCATTTTTATGATTATATGGAAGCAGATGATGATCCAATTTACTTGGTGATGGAAAAGCTGAAAAAAGACAAATACTTTTATTCAGGTGATTTCGCATTAAGTGTGATTTTTGGAAAAAGGGATCTAAAATTAAAGTATCAGTATTTGTTGAATTATGGTTTGTCTAAGATAAGTGAAGAGGAAAAAACAATAAATTGGAATATGTATGTCTGCATGGGATTGGTCTTTTCCCCAAGGTATTATTGAAGTAGAAAGAGAAAAGATAAAAGAGAAAAGTTGAAAGATAAAAGTTGAAAGAGATGTCTATCTGTATTTACTTTATTGAAGGCTGGTTGAATACAATTTAACCTATCCTTCACCGCTCTTCTTCTCAAAATAAGTTGAAGTGAAGAGTCCGACAAATGCATGTTTACAATGCATAATCTTCTCGATCTGCGCACCGTAGTTGTTTTTCCTGTCTGCTGTTGAATAAGTCGCTGAATACGTTTCAATGTATATGAAACAACTTATAAGTAACCGCACCAATCAATTAACACCATCAAGTTTGTTTTAACGTTATCCTGCTGATAATTCTGGAACAAATATCCCTAATCTTATAAAACAATTTGATTTAAATGGATTCATCTTTGTCTTCTCCTATAATGAAAATTTGGTTTTCATCTCCGTTACAATGTGGTGGGTTGATTCAAGTCGTAGATGTGCCATAAATGAATCAGTCGTTTTATTGCCATTCTGCCTGATTTGTAGATCCGATGAAAGGTCGCTTGCCATTTGTTTATGGGTAAAGGAGCACATTCGACAAAATCTCAACAAATAAAAATAAAATGGAAAAATACAATGCTTTTGAGCATGAAGGATTGGCCTTGATGTTTGAACAAGAAACATTGGCTGAGCGAAATTTTCAAACAATGGTTGATACACATCAATATGCCCGGCTGATAAACCATTTCAATGAAATGGAAATTGAATCGGAAAATCAATCTGTAGAAACGACAGAAGTGTTGAATACACAAGTAGAAAGGAAAGGCAGTAACCTTGTAAACAAATCACTGCTATTGGGTTTTTTTATGCTGATGTTCTCATTAAATACCACCTCACAAATACCTCTGACAGTGCCGTATGTCAATTTAGAAAGATATGCAGGCAAATGGTTCGAAATTGCTTCATTCCCGCAGCGGTTTCAAAAGGGCTGCAATTGTTCGACAGCTGAATACACGTTGACTGACAAGAAATACATCACAGTTGAAAACAGATGCAATCGCGACAGTGTGAATGGAAAACAATCGTACATCAAAGGCAAGGCATTTGTTGTTAAAAACAGTGGCAACGCAAAGCTCAAGGTTCAATTCTTTTGGCCATTCAGAGCCAAGTATTGGATCATCGATTTAGCGGATGACTACAGCTATGCAGTGGTCAGCCATCCCAATAAAAAATACTTATGGATATTGTCGAGAACGCCTGTGATGAGTGATTCCATTTACCAACAAATAGTTTTCAGAATCAAGGAAAAAGGTATAGATGTTTCAAAATTGAAACTGACCAAGCAAATAAATCAATGAAAACACAAGACATTACAGCAGTTTGCAATAAATTGGCATTATAGAGCCATGTTGATCTGTTTTGTGTGTTTTTTTAATTCATGGAGTGCAAGGCCATTTTATTGCCTTCACTATCAATGAAGATTGCAAAATAGCCCATGTCTTCACTTATTTGAGTTTTGGGAACCAGCACTTTTGCATTGTTGGCTTCAATTCTATTTAAGACAACTTGTAAATCATCACCACCGTTCAAATAGATCAACACCCCATTCATGCCCGGATTGCAATCTTCGCCATGAACAATTGCACCGGATACATTTGTGCCATCACTTGGCAAAAGTCCCATACGGATGTTGTGCATGTCCATTTCTTGAATTTCAATGTCAAGTATGTTTTTGTAAAAGTTAACGGCTCTGTTAAAATCTGTTGCTGGTATTTCAAACCAATTGATCGTATTGTTCATTTTTTGATAATAATTGCTCGCAAATTTATTGTCTGTGCAATCCATCAAATTGTAAAAATGCGACAAATGATCATTTGTTCATGGATATAGACATTTTTAAATTTTCACCATAGAACTGCTTTGGCGTTAGTCCGGTAAGTTCTTTAAAATCTTTAATGAAATGCGCCTGATCGAAATAGCCGTTTTCCAAAGCAATTTCAGTCAGTGTCGTGTTGTCTGCTTTTATGATCGATTTTAAAGTGTTATTCAAACGTATTGTTTTAGAAAGTTGTTTGGGACTTAAGCCTATGCTTTGCATGACTTTTCTTTCTATCTGACGTCGATTGACGTTTAATTTTTGAGAAAGTTCTTCAATACTGGTTTGGCCATTGACCTTAAATATGGTTTCTACAGTGTCTTTGGCTATTTTGTCCTTTACAAGGTCTTCATTTAGTTCATTCAACAGAAAAGATTCAATCACTTTGATTCTGCTATCAGTGTCTATTTCGCTTAAGACATCAGATGCAAGTTGATTGCCTTTTGTTCCAAAAATATCGGTCAAATCATTGGCTTTGTTTTCCAATTCTTTCAGCGGAATTGAGGAGAAAGGTAAAAAGCCATCGGGGTGAAATCGAACCGAGAAAATATTGCTTGTTCCTGTAGCTTCTATTTCCAGAGGTTTGGTGATTTGTCCAAAAACAAAGCAGCGAGGTTGCACAATTGCCTCATCAGAACTGATGTATTGTTTGTATAGATCGCCGATTTGAAAGATCATTTCCATGCAACCGTCTGGCACTATATTTTGACGTGTCGGAATTTTTTCGGCCTCGTTTTCAAGTGTCCAATAGCATTTAACAAAACCATTGAGTTCTTCGCTTGGTGAAAATTCCTTATAGTTCACGGTTTTTTGGGTTTATGTTAGATTCAAAAGTAATTGATTTTAGTAAATTTTAATACTTTGTAATTGACATTTGACATTAATGAGAATACTCAATTTAGAAAGAAGACATTTCGTTCAAAGCTAAAAGTTAAGTGATTGTATTGGCCAATTTGTTCTGATTGTTTCACACAATTAATTTGAATAGAACTTATCCGTTGAATAGCTTGTTTCGTTTTATCTCTTTACCCTGTCTGAGTTTTATGGCATGATAAAAAGAAGGGACGTCATTGGTCCAGTGTTTAAGTGTTAAAATGATGGCAATGATTTCAAGTCTGGTCAATGTTCCAATCCAAAAGCAAATGTCGAATAGGATTATAGATTCACATTGAATGATGATTTGGATTAAAGTGGCGAAAAGTATGAGTGTCCAAACCTTTGCACCAATCGAATGTGTTGCAATTTCTTTTTTAAATTTAATGAAGCATACCAGATAAGTTAATCCTTCAAATCCAAGAAGTATGATCAGTTTTATGGAGTTGTTTTTAAAAAAATCAGGGCATTGAATATAGGTTGAAATGGCCACAGATATGAAGAATATTTGATCGATGCTAGAGTCAAGACGTCTTAATTTTTGGGACGAGACATTGAGTTGTCGGGCAATGATGCCATCAAAAATATCAGTAAGTAAACCTATTGTAAGCAGTGCAATTGCGATTAGTTTGTAATGGTTAACGTTTAAGGAGCTTAAGCAGATCATCATGAGACCGATTACAAGTCGCGAATAGATCAATATGATTGGGATTTTTTTCATCTGATGGTTTGTAAGAATATGGTTTTTCTCTTGTAAAATTAATTACTTTTTATCACAAATCATTTCGTACAATTTTTAGGAGGGAAAGTGTTGGATTTGTTAGAAGTAAGAAATTGAATGTTGTGATTTTAGTTATTTGACAAGAAATGAAAACTGGCAAAAATCCTTAAAATGTATTACTTTTGCAGGTTCAAAACACTACTTGGGGCTGACCGGAATTGACGGGTGGAGCGACTGAGGTGTAAGCATGTAGAGCTTTGTCTGCTGGCTCTTTAATCCTAACATTCAAAATTTAAGAGGCGAAAATAACTTCGCAATGGCTGCCTAATCTAGGATTAGACATATTCCATACGCTTACGGTACCTCTGTCTGAGCCGGTGCCGGTTTGAGCGTTCGACATGCTCAGGTATTAATGTTGAGTGGCTGCGGCATCATTAATTACAAAGCGGCATAAGGTTGGGGTTTGGTGAGCAACAGACCTGCCCTGACCCGACATCAACTGTAGCTAAACATGTAGAAAGCGCTATCATTTCCCACTCCGGACCAGGGTTCGATTCCCTGCAGCTCCACCCAAGACATCAATTGCCACCGATAGGTGGCAATTTGCTTTTAGGGCTGCGTTGAAATTCCCATTTTATAAGCAGACATTGAAGCAAATTGAAGGGAGCGCAGCGACGCAATTGATGGGTTGTGTAGGGGCCTCGAAGCAGTTGGGAACAACGGAGTTATTCCCAACTGCTAAATTGTTGTTCTTAATGATGATTTTTCTATTCGAAAAATACTTAAAATCCGGCTCAGGTAAAGCATTTGCACAGAAACGGTTTTATTGAGTATTGGGAAATGATTTAGATGAAAGCACATCTAAAAATTTAATTTGAAATAAAATGGATGTGTTTTAAACTTGTAAACACTATGAGTCACGAAAATAATAACAATCCCAACATCAATGAAGAGCCATCAGGTGCAAAACCATTTGCACAAACTTATTTCCACGGTACAAAAGCCAATTTCGAGATTGGTGATCTGATAGAGGTAGGGTATAACTCCAATTATGGACAAAGAAAAAATGCCAAGTACATTTTTCTGACATCAACATTGGATGCAGCCGTTTGGGGTGCAGAGTTGGCTCAGGGAGATGCAGCAGAGAGGATCTATTTAGTTGAACCAACAGGAGAAATTGAGAATGATCCAGACCTGACAGATAAGAAGTTTCCGGGCAATCCTACCATGTCTTATCGCTCCACTCAACCCTTTAGAGTAGTGGGAGAACTGAAAAGTTGGAAAGGTCATCCTGAAGAACAGGTGAAGGTAATGAAAGAGAGCCTTCAGCGTTTGCACGAGCAAGGTGTAAATTCATTGAATGATGAGTGATTCATTGTTAATTATCTTTATTGAAAAGATGTAGTTTCTTTTTGCAATTTCTTGAACTTGTTTGTATATAATTAAGCTCATTTTCTCTGAGATTTTGATTTTGGGTTTTGAATGTTGTTGTTTTCGTAACATCCTTAATTGAAAAAGAAACCGCTTTTGACTTATTTTTGTTTTAAAATGAGAACTGGTTTTGCTGTTTTATGTTGTTTTCTGCTACTGAATGCCTGTCAGCGTGATTATTATCAGGATGTACCACAATCGGTAAGAGGATTGGCAATTCTGCAAATAGATACGATCAAAACGCCTTTAAAATCAAGTTTTTTTTATGATCGTGTCAATCACTTGGTTGATGAAGTTAATTTTTGCTATGAGCGTTCAATGTACGTTTTTAGGGGATATAACCTCACTGTAATTGTTTATCACGGCTTGCAATTGAGTGGACCAAATGACACATTATTTTTGAACATCAAAGGGGCTTTAAAAGTGACAATGGTTGATACCAATACCCTTTCTATAGGTTCTACACTTGGTGAAGTAATGGTCGATTTTTTGCCCAACAACGGACCTGTTTTGAAGTCTTTTGACTATAAAAAGAGAGTCAAAGAACAATACTTCAATTCTTGTTTAAGTTCAAAATTGTATAAAGAAAAAAGTAGATATATTGAAAATAGAAGCTATCATGAATGCCCTGATACAGCACAGAATATGATCTATGGTTGGTACATCAAAGAAATTGTTTCACCTAAATGTTATTATTGAATGAAAAGGAATGCAATTAATTTGATGTTATTGATTGGGGCAGCAGTTTTGAACTTTAATGCTGTTAAAGCCCAAGATCAGGCTTGGCGTTTCGGATTGCGTTTGCCATTTGCATCCTCGCAGTTGTTCGACTTCAGTACACCCAGACTTGGTTTTGAGTTTGGTAAGTTGGAAAGTAAAATCAATTGTTCGATTGAATTGGGCATGCCTGTCCATGCAAATAAAGAAAGCGTTCGTTCAAAAGGTTATTATGCAGGATTGCAACTCACCAAAACAAATGAATCAATCAGACCAAGGAAATTTGTGTACAGTTATGGTGTTAAGACCTATTTTATGAAAGGAATTCTTTCTGATTACCTCAAATATGAGAAAAAATATCTATCAGATACCTATTTCAAATACGAGCTCACCGAATTCAATAAAACCAGGCTATTTGCCGGTTTAACTTTCATTTTAAGGTACAAGATCATAGAAGAACTTTCAGCAGAATACCAGATTGATTTTGGGTATGTCAAATACAAAGTCAATGTACCTGCTGCGGTGGTTCAAAAAGATTATCACAACTATTATGGTTATAAACCTTTTTATGAAGGTGGCGGAGCCAATATGAGCCTCAATTTGTTTTACAGATTGAAGTGAAGGTTGCATTGATGAGTGTATATTTCTGATCAAGCTCATGCAGTCTTCTTGTGTAAGTTATTCATTGCCTCTGCCTACTTTTAATGTTGAATAGATTGGTTAACAACATTAAATTCTATCTAAGGGTCAATGAAAATGGGACATTATAAGTTTTATAACGGCTTAAATTCTCATCAAATTGCATAAAATACTTGTCAATTTGCCGCTTTTTCACATTTTCATTTTAATTGCTTCTATCCCTTGCCCAACTTCGTGTAACAAAAGCGGGAAGCCGAAAACGCGCTAGAGTAGGCAACAATTAATTAAAAAATTAAATGAAAAAAACAATGAAATTGGAATCATTAAATGATTCAAAATTCGAAGCCTTTAAAGGTATGGAAGTGAAAAACCCTTTAATGGTGATTGGTGGTGAGGCGGTAGCGACCAGAAATGATGTCTACACATTGAAAGATGGACAATGGGTGCTTAAAAGTTCAGGTAATGCGGATACTTGGATTACAAATGAACAAACAAATACGGCAATAAGCGTTCATTGGGGACAATCCGGAGATATGGTTTCAATAGGTGGAGGACCTGGTCCTGGTGGAGAGCCTGAAGAATGGAGTGATCCTAATTGTCAAGTTGAATTCTTCTTAGTTTAGAATATTCATTCGGGTGTATATTCATACACCCGAATTTTCAAAAATGAACTATGAAATATATTTTAATGATTACGGAAGATGTTGATGTTTCAACTAATAAAATCGCTCATTGGTTAAAATATAACTACTCAAAAGAAATCGTAAGAATTAATGAAAATTGTAACCTTAATGTTACAGATATTCAAATTACCTCGGAGGGAGAATCTACATTTACTCTAGTGATTAATGGGGATAGATACATTAAGTCTGATGAAATTCATAGTTATTGGTTTAGAAGAGGGGTTTTAAGAAACCGTCAAGTTGGAATTAATCAATTGTTTGCTGACGAAGGACTAGCAACAATTAAAGAGAAGCAAATTCTATTTAAAGCAATTAACGAATTTTATAACTTAGAATGGGAGAATATTTCTGAGTTTTTGCACTATTTGTTAAAGAATTCAAAAATACTAAACATCAATAGCCACTTTGATTTGGCCTCAAACCGTTTAATTAATACTGAGATAGCAAAAAACATCGGACTAAAAATTCCTGATACGATCATTAGTAATAATGTTGTAACAATTGAATCGTTTTTACAGAAACACTCAAAAGTAATTACAAAGTGTATCTACCTTCCTGGTTTGAGTAAACCAGTTGATAATAATATAGCAAGTTTTAACATGGGGACTAATTTTTTTTCAATGGAAGATTTAGATAAATGTGGTAAGCCTTTTCAGCCAACATTGTTCCAGGAGTATATTGAGAAGGAATTTGAGATCAGAACATTTTACTGTTTAGGCGAAACATATTCTATGGCCATATTTAGTCAAGAAAACGAAAAAACTAAGGTTGACTTCAGAAATTATGATGACTCTCTTCCAAATAGAAATATTCCATTTAAACTCCCGGTTGAAATTAACAATAAAATAAAATCTTTTATGGAGTTGCTTAAATATGATAGCGGTTCAATAGATATCATTTATAACCATAATGATTACTATTTTTTAGAAATAAATACTGTTGGTCAATTTGATTGGGTATCCAAGTCATGTAATTATTATTTGGAAAAAAAAATAGCTTTGAAGCTAAAGAATTAAAAATATGGACATAGAACAATTAAAAAAATCATTTACAAACGTCGGCGCTAACTATGACTTTTTTGATTTTAATTATCAGGGCTCAGGCGGAAAGAGATTTTCGTTTCCAATCAAGAAACTGGATATAATTAAAAATTATAAAGCAACTCATTTTTATAAACCTTTGACAAGATTGATAAATTTAGAAAACAATACAATAAATGAAACAGAATCGAATCAAACTATTTGAGAACTGTATCATTGCCAAGGGCGCTAGCAGGAGCTGTATAATGGATATGCAGCGTCAAAATTATTACATGATTCCCAACTCAATGGCAGAAATGTTTGATGAAAATCATGTGTTTGAAGTTTCAGGTATTGAAAAAGAACATCAAAATACTGTTGATGAATACATCAAATTTCTAATTGATAATGAACTTTGTTTTTATTGCGATGAGAAATTATTAGATAATTTTCCAACCATAGATTTTAATGAATGGGATTATCCGGCACATATCACCAATGCGTTGATAGAATTGGATTTTAACCATCCGGATAAGGGTTTGGAAATTCTAAAAAATTTAGCCGATAATCTATTGACCAGATATTTTGAGGTGTATGCAATAGGTATTGTTGATGTTGATGTTGTGGATAAAGTACTGTCAAAAATTGATGATTTGGATTTATACAGTTATAACCTGATTATAGGTTTTAACCTTAATGATTTGGAGGGTGGAATTAGAATGATTAATGAACATTATAAAATTTCAAGAGCAATTGTTCACTCAACCGGTAGAAATGATATTATTTTATCTGATAAAGGAGGATGGGGCAATGTTTTTCTTATAGAAGATGCATATAATCACAACCAATGTGGATTAGTAGACCAAAATTATTTTGCTAATAATATTGATCATATTACGGAATCACATCAACACAATACTTGCTTGAATAGAAAAATTGCTATTGACATAGATGGTAATATCAAGAATTGCTTTGGAATGTGTGGCAATCATGGCAACACAAATAAAGTAAACATCACAGATGTGATTAAATCAAAAGATTTCCAAAAACTATGGCACATCAAAAAAGATGATATAACCAAATGTAAAGACTGTGAGTTCAGGCATATCTGCACAGATTGCAGAGCGTTTACAGACAATCCTGATGATATTTATTCGGCTCCACTTAAATGCGGCTATGATCCATACACCAATAAGTGGGAAGAATGGAGCACTTTGTCTTTTAAACAAAAAGCAATAGAATTTTATGGATTAAATAAATGATAAATGGGAAAATTTAAATTCTACAAACAATACGACACCATGGACTGTGGCCCTACATGCTTGCGCATGATAGCAAAACACTATGGCAAAGAATACAGTTTGGAGTATTTGCGTTCACGAAGCTATATCACCAGAGAGGGTGTAAATCTGCTTGGAATAAGCGATGCTGCTGAGCAAATAGGGTTTAGAACCTTGGCGGTAAAAACTGATTTGGATAAACTGCTTAAAGATGCCCCATTGCCATGTGTTTTGCATTGGCATCAAAATCATTTTGTGGTTTTATACAAAGTTAAAAACAAACAATACCATATCGCCGATCCGGCAGAGGGTTTGTTTAAAGTTGATGAAACTACCTTCTTAAAAAGTTGGCAAACTGCAGACAATAAAGGAATAGCCTTGCTTTTAGAGGTTTCCGAAGATTTTAACACATTGAATGTGGAAGACAAAACAAATAAAAAAGGCTTTTCTTTTTTGTTTACTTATCTAAAACCCTATAAGTCTTTTGTGTTTCAATTGTTCTTAAGCATGTTGGTTGGTAGCGGTTTTAGTTTAATATTTCCCTTTCTTACACAGAATTTAGTTGATAAAGGTATCAATGAGCAGAACATCAGTTTTGTCTCTATGATGTTGTTTTCACAATTAGCCCTTTTCTTTGGCAGTACTGCTATTGAAATCATTCGAAGCTGGATTATGCTTCACATGAATAGTAGAATAAACATCAACATCATCAGTGATTTTTTAATCAAGCTAATGAAATTGCCGATCAAGTTCTTTGATACAAAACACATTGGTGATATCAAACAGAGAATCAATGATCACAATAGAATCCAGACTTTTTTAACCGGTTCAGCACTTTCAACACTTTTTTCCTTAATCAATCTATTGATATTTACAGTAGTACTTGCCATTTACAGCACTAAAATATTGTTGATTTTTATGGCATTCAGCGCAATTGGAATTGCCTGGATAGTGCTGTTTCTTAAAAAGCGAAAAGAATTCGATTACATCCGATTTCAAAGAATGAGTGAAAACGAAAGTACACTCGTTGAACTGATCTCAGGTATGCAGGAAATTAAACTCAATAACAGTGAAAAAATACAAAGGTGGAAATGGGAGCGAATTCAGGCAAAATTATTCAAACTCAACATCAAGAGTCTGTCATTGGGACAATATCAGCAAGTGGGGTCCTCTTTTTTTAATCAATTGAAGAACATCATCATTTCTTATATTTCAGCTTTAGAGGTTATTAACGGCAATATAACCTTAGGAATGATGATGAGTATAAGTTATATCGTTGGTCAATTGAACAATCCTATACAATCTATTCTTTCTTTTATTCAATCGGCGCAAGACGCAAAAATCAGCTTGGATAGACTGAGTGAAATTCATGGGATGCAGGATGAAGAAACAGAAGTACACCGTCAAAATTTATCACTTTTAAAAGTTGATAAAGAAGGAGAATTGGAATATGCCGGATTTGTATCAGATGCTCTGCCACAACATACAGAGGAGGATGCCATTAAATTAGAAAATGTTTCATTCCAGTATCAAGGTCCACACTCGCCTTATGTTCTAAAAAATATTAATTTGAGCATACCTAAAGGAAAAATAACTGCAATAGTAGGCATGAGTGGCAGCGGAAAAACAACTTTAATGAAGTTGCTCTTACAATACTATGAGCCGGTTAGCGGAGTAATTAAAATAGGTAGTCATCAATTAAGTGAACTTCCGCCACACTGGTGGCGCGAGCAATGTGGTTCTGTGATGCAGGAAGGATATATCTTTAATGATACAATCGCCAACAATATTGCTGTATGCGACGAATACCCTGATCACAACAAGTTGAAATTTGCAGTAAAAACAGCAAACATATCTGATTTTATTAATGAGTTGCCTATGGGTTACAACACAAAAATTGGTACTATGGGCAATGGTGTAAGTTCAGGACAAAGGCAAAGGATTTTAATTTCCAGAGCGGTTTATAAAATGCCTCAATATTTATTTTTTGATGAAGCAACTAGTGCTTTAGATGCCAATAATGAGAAAATAATAATGGAAAATTTAAATGAATTCTATAAAGGTAAAACAGTTTTAATCATTGCACATCGTTTGAGTACCGTTAAAAATGCCGATCAAATTGTGGTTCTTGAACATGGGGAAATTG
>DASWYG010000041.1:0-9751 GCA_036405075.1 Bacteroidia bacterium
CATAAGCGGTAGTCTTCCAGAATTGCAACAGTCACTCTGTTAAATGGTATATATAGAATGAATTGTTTCCCAAATTCAAATAAATCACCTTTGTTATTGACATTGAGCACGCAAGAATTAAAATGTACTGTGTTTGTTTCAAAATTTAAGTGTTGAATGGCACAATCACCTAATCTCCAATCGGCAAAGAAAGAAGTGTCACCGGAGCTCATGATTTCATACCTACCACCATAGTTCTTGATCACTTCAGAAAAATCTACGATTTTGGATTTTTGTAAGTCATATACTTTTAAGTTCAATACTTGAGAATCCGGACTGTTGCTGTTTTCTGTTAAATATTCATTGAAAAAGAACTTTTGATCTGAAAAAGTTTGAGACAGAATCTGAAAATAATTAGAGTCACAACTATGGATTGATGTCCCTTTTAAATTGATCGTTTCAATGTCCTCAAACACGATGTCATTTTCTTTGTTGGGTATATGATTTTTATATCGATTCATTAACAATAGAAAACGGTATTGATTGGGTTTTAAAACCTTTTCAAGATCTGTTAATTTGATCCAGCACAAAGGCTGATCAGTTAAATACAAGGTATAAATGATCATTGTGCCACTGAGTGCAATGCCTTCTAATGTCTGAGTTTCACTTGTACCATTGGCATTGAATGTGGTCTTACTTGAAAACAAGATGTCTTTGATAGAAGCTGCGTTTAATTGAGTTGTTGAAGCATCAGAAAAATTGCTGATTCGCTCTTTCAATTCTGATTGCTCATAAGTTGTTTTATATTCAGGATTCTTGTAAGGTTTCAGCTTGTTGTTTTTGATGTTCTCCAATATGGCTTCTTGCAATTGTTCATAGCGACCAAGAAAATAGGCATTAAGCTCATTTTCATTTGGAAAAGCAATTTGATCAAATTGCTGTGCATTTAAGTTGATGGATAAAAAAACAAGATAAAATGAAAGTAGTTTAAGTTTCACCATGTTCAAAAATAGAGTTTTTTTGACATTAAAAAGCCCGGCAATGAACCGGGCTTATTTGTATTTGTGTTAGGCTTTCGCCATTCTATGATTGAATTCTTTCAATACCCTGTAAATGGTAGCCGGACTGATGTCCAGTATTTTTGATACTTTTGGGATGTCGTCGTTGTATTTTGAGAGTAGAATACGGATTATTTTATAGGTGTATTCACGCAAAGTCAACTCATCTGTTGTGATCTGGCTGATGAGGTCACTGTGTTGGAACATGATGTGGTGGTCTTCAATTTCTTCAGTATCTGCCATTACAACGGCCACTTCAATTACAGTTTTCAACTCTCTGACATTGCCGGGGAAAGGGTAAGCCAATAATTTCTGACAAGCTTTCTCACTGAGTATCTTATTAGGCATTTGGTTGGATTTACAAAATTCCTCAATGTGTTTCTTAGCAATGAGCAATACATCATGACCTCTGTCTCTGAGAGGAGGGAGGTTGATTTTTAAGCCCATGATCCTAAAGAACAAGTCTTCTCTGAATCTCTTTTCCTCAACCAATTTCTTTAAGTCCTGATGAGTAGCTATGATGAGTTTACAATCAATTTTAACTGGGGTATTGCTACCAACCGGAGTCACTTCGCGTTCCTGTAATACCCTCAGTAATTTGGTTTGCATGGAAAGATCCATTTCTGCAATCTCATCCAGAAAAATGGTGCCACCATTGGCTTCAGCAAATTTACCTTTGCGTTTTTCAATGGCACCTGTAAAGGCACCTTTTTCATGTCCGAACAATTCACTTTCAATTAATTCTCTTGGAATAGCAGCCATGTTGACAGCGACAAACGGTTTGTTTTTTCTTTCACTGTTATAATGGATGGCTTTTGCTACCAACTCTTTACCGGTACCTGTTTCACCTGTAATGGAGACATTGATATTGGATGAACTGGCTTTTTGAAGCATTGAGAAAATATCCAGAATGGGTTTGCTTTGACCAATTATGGTATTAGAGAAATTGAATTTTGTTTCAACTTCTTTCTGCAAGTATTCGATCCTGTCTTCGAGATTCGATTTTTGAAGCAGTTTGTTGACATTGTTGAACAATCGCGAATGCATATCGGGACTTTTAACCAGATAGTCGTAGGCACCTTGTTTCAATAATTCTACAGCTACTTCAATATCATTTTGTTCAGAAATGATGATGACCTCTATTTTGGGATTGAACTCTTTGATTTTTTTCAAAAGAACATCACCAGTTGTATCGGGTAGTTTGTAATCCAAAGTGATGACATCAGGTATTTCGTGCAGGGCTTTCAAAAGATCGGCGCCATTGAAAAAATTCCTGACATTGATTTCCGGATTTTGACTCAAACTGTGAACAATCATCTTGTTGAACCAGTCGTTGTCTTCTACGACAAATACTTTATAATTTTGTGCTCTTGACATTTTTTAATTGGGGTTAGTGAACAAGTTCTTTTTTGATATACGATTGAAGCAGGCTTTCCAGTTTTAGGTATTGTGCTTTGAATTCAACCAATTGAGCAGAAATCTTTTCTTTTTCAATTGGGACATCTTTTTCGGTCATGAATTCAATTTTCTTTACCAGGTCGTAAACGGATTTAGCCATAATGAATCTGAGAGGAGAGGCTAGGCGGTGTGAAACCAAATTGACACTGTCCCATCTTTCATTGGCCAGATCCCTTTCCAATTCATCAATGCCTTTATTGGTAGAAATAAATAGGGTTTCCAGCATGTCAACAATGAAATCGGGGTCTTTGCCTGCCTGTCTTTGCAATTCACTGAGATCAAACGGTTGATCGGGGTTTAAATTGATTCTGTTGGGTTCCGAGGATTCTCGTTCATTCATAGGTGTATGGATTTTTAGTACTTTGTAAAGCAAGTTCAACAATTCCGATTCTTTAAACGGTTTTTCAAGAAACAATTCAACACCGTTGTTCATGAAAGTTCTCAAATTGTCGTGAGTGATTGCGGCACTTACAGCAATGATCGGAATGTGTGAAATGGATTCGTCGTTTAGCTGTCTGATTCTCAAAGTGGTTTGAATCCCGTTGAGTTCAGGCATTTTTACATCCATCAAAATACAATCGATTTTTTCTTTTTCCAGAATGGATAATACTTCTAAGCCATTGACTGCTTCGAAAGTGATCACGTTGTATTTGTGAAGAATGTTGTTGAGCAATACCCTGTTGAAGGGTTCATCGTCTGCAATGATGATGTTTTTGCCATCGAGGAAATCGAGATCATTTAAATACAAATGTTCGTTTTCCAAATCCGATAGACTGCCAATTGCAAACGGAATGTTGATTTTTACCGTGGTTCCTTTGTTGATGGAACTTTTGATGCCAATGATACCATTGTGCAGGTCAACAAGCATCTTGGTAATACTGAGTCCTAGTCCGGAACTACCTGCTTTGTTCCAGCGCGCTGCATTTTCTGCCATGTGAAATTCTTTGAAGATGTTTTCTAATTCATTTTTTTCTATACCTATGCCGGTATCTTTCACTTCCAGTTCTATTTCGCATACATCTGCTCCCAGGATTTTGGAGCGAACATGAACGTTTATTCCGCCTTCTATTGTATATTTAATTGCATTTCCTATGATGTTTAATAAGATCTGTCTGATTCTATAAGCATCTCCGATCAATACTTTTGGGATGCCTTTATCGATTCTGCATTGCAGTAATATGTTTTTTTCAGAAGCCAGCGGCTCCAACAATTCCAATGTTTGATTGACTGTGTTTTCGATTTCAAAACCTTTCTTATTCAATTCCAATCTGCCGGCATTCAATTTTGAAAAATCGAGTATATCGTTCACAATGTTTAAGATGTGTTGGATTGATTTCTGAATGATCTCTGTTTGTTTCTTTTGAGAATAATTCAAATTGGAAGCATGCAATTGATCCACAAATCCTGAAATTGCATTTAATGGGGTTCTGATCTCATGACTCATATTGGCCATGAATCGCTCTTTGATCACTGCCAGTTCTTCTGCAATTTCTTTAGATTCAGACAAGCTCCTTTGAATGTCTGCCAATTTTTTAATGTACCTGAAATAGAAAATCCCAGCCATGAAAATGAACAAAGCCGTGCATGCCCCCAATAACATTACAGAACGGTTGGCATTTTTAATGATCCCTTCTGTTGCAATTCTCTCTCCATCCAAACGATCTGTTTCAACCTCCTCCAAATGACTGCATATCAAATTGAACTCAAGGTTCAGGTCATGGTCTTTTTGGAGATAGGGATTGATGCTTTTGTTTTCAGCCATTTCAAGAATATCGGCCTTACCTTCTTCAATATCAGTCAATATACTGTCTACTGAAGCCATTTGTTTTCTAACTTTCTTTTTGCGGTTGAAGGACAGTTTTTTACGGGTTGCTTCTATCTCAGCTCTGTCCATAGCAGTGCGTATCGACTGCATGTTCATGTAATCCTCTATCAAACGTTCAATTGATCGATCTTGTTGATACCTCACAATATTGGCCACATTTCTGACTTTCTGATTGACCAATAATTTCAATGAATCGATTAAAATTTTTTCTTGTGTGGTGATTTTCCTTGATAATTTTAGATTGGTGATTTCTGATCTGGTTTCCATTGCCACTGAATCCAATTCAGTCAGATAAGGTTTACTATGAGTGATCACATACATCTCCAACATATTGTCTATGCTGTTGTAGTTGTTGTGTATTTTTTTTATCGAATTGAGTTCTACATCTTCATTTATACGGCTTTTTAAATTGGCCAGGGAGTCGGAAATACGACTGTAGCTAATGATACCCGTTGCCAATATCAAAATAAAAGATAAAAACAATAGCACATAAACCAGATTGCCCCATCTGTTGTCGTGTAGGAATAACATCTTGATTTTCTTCACTGTGCTCAAAAGTAACATAATCTCGTTAAAATAATATCAGGGAGTCCATTGCCGGACCCCCTGATTTTTTTATAAAATAAAAGAATGAAAAGGGGTCTTTTTATTATTTACTCAAATTGAGACAGTAATTGTGCCAAGCACTAAAACTTGAGAAAATAGTATTTAAACTATTGATTATGAGTAAAATGAATTTATTTGGCAAATGGCAAAAAGATCACTGCAGAAAAAAACACTGACAAAATGAGAGTGGTGTTCTCAAAATGAGAAAATAACACTGTTTAAGCTTCGTTGTCGTAGTATATTTTGTAGTATTTTCTTCCGTCTTTTTCCACCCCGGGAACAATCAGATCCTTGTCGCCATGAATGTAAATATGGAAATTCCTGTCCAATTTTAAAATGCTCTTGTATACTTTCGCTTGCTTCTTTACGGCTTGTAAATTGATGTCGAAACTATCGCCAATTTCCAGATCGTTTTCTTGCCTATAGCGATCATCAAAGGTTTTGAATTTTTCAATGACAGCTTCATCTCTGAATACTTCATTTTCAAATTCTTCTTTTTCAAAAGTATCGTGAGTTTTAAAATATTCCATTGAACGATTGAGAAGATCGATTTGATCACTTTTATTCACTTCAAAGTTTTCAGGCAGTTCTTTGGTTACAAACTGACGCGCAATTTCCATGAACCCTTTGGTGTGAAAGAATTCATCTTTAGCAGGTTCCAATTGCAGGAAGTGCGTTTTCCAGAACATGGCTTCTTCAGACTTGTTGGTTTTATCAATGATGCAGATCTTATAACCTTTTTCTTCCTGAGTATTGAAAATCAGACATGCTTTATCGGGCTTACTGATGTCTATGCCTTCTTCACGGTTGATGTTAAAGGTTTTGTTTTCTCTGTCGAGTTTCAGAAATGCCTGTTTGTTTTCAGATTTAAAAATCCCAATACCGCTCACTACCTGATAGTCGACACTTAATCCTGAAAAATATGCAACAAACAGATCACCTGCTTTGATGTTGGGGTGATTGGATGTTTCATATAGGTGTTTGGCAATGTTGATGGAGTTGAGGTGAAAATCGCTCATCCCATCAAAGACATCTTTGCAGTATTTGAAAATGGGATTCATGTAATGATCTCCATTGCTGAAACTGAAATTGTAATATTCCTCTGATTTGAATTGATTCAAGAAAAAGTGCTGTAGCATGGATTCAACTTCTTTATTGGATAAATCGAAAGTTGAAGATGAGGCAAACAATTGTTCATCGTTGTTTTTGTTGCCAACATGGTGTATGGACACCAAATCCAGTGTGCTACTCGAATAATCTATCATGGATTGCAAAGATTGAGAAAAAACCGGAGTTAATACGGCTTAGGGATATTTTGTTAAAAACCCTTATTTGACTGCAACATCAATGATGTTTACGGTGTATTGATAGGTACTGCCATCAGCCAATTTAACCGTTACATTGAAACTGCTGTCATCAGGCAGAGTTGCAACATTAATTTGTGGTTCCCAAACCAAAGTATTCAAACCGTATCCATTTACCGGGGTTTCCAGTTTTAATGTCACATCAGCACCACTTTGATCTTTCATGGTAACAGTTGCTCCCTTTAGGTTTTTATCAATAGAGAAACTCCATTTTTTAAAGACCATCATTTTAGGACAATCTTTAGCCGGAGGCCAGGCCACAAATTGTTTTTTGTATTTTAAAGTATCCAATTGACGCGATTCATCAACAGCTTTAATTGCAGAATATTTCTTTGAAGTACCGATGCCCATATAGAGTGCTTTTGGATACAACAACCATCTTCTGTTTCCTACTGAGGCGTGGTTATGTCCCATTGAAGCAACAATGGCTATTGCCGGATTGCCATCACTTGAAAGGATAGAGGTTTTGAGCGCATCGGCTCCGGCCGGTACAAAACATCTCCAACCGTCGCCCGGTTCATGACTCATGGATTTGTTGGATTCGCACATCATCACAGCAAACATGCACATTTCATTGTCTTGACGGGTTAAAGTGATCATTTCGGTCAATCCAGCCATACGTCTGAAATAATTGATCCTTTGTTCAACACGCAAAGCGATTTTATCCGGCATCGAACCTTCTTTGCACGAATCACCGTGACCGTTCCAAACATATTCTGGAATACCGGGTTCGGTTTTACCTTTAAGGTTGATTCTACTGCCATAGTAATTCATGATGTAGTCGTTCTTAACCATTTTTTTCCAAAGATCGCGCAGTACTTTAGATTGGTCGGGGTACATCTTGCTACATTCCTCCCATGCATTTCTACAGGTTTTAAAATCCCCGCTGTCAGAGGATTCAGATACCAATCTCATTCTGTATGCTTTTGATTTGGTTTTATACTCAGGATTCTTTGGGCTCAAATTGGCTGATACATCATTGAGTCTTATCAAAGGCAATAAATCCTTATAGTTTTGAGTGCCTTTGTTTTTTGAACTGGTGTATTCACACAAACCTTTGCTAAAATCAGTTTGTTTGGGATACAGTTCCAAATGTCTTTGGAAGATGTATTCGGCTACTACAGTATTGTTTTCGTTTTTAACAGAGGCAAGCAGTTCAGCATGCAATGTTTTGGGATCTATACTTGAATGTGAACGGTTGAATTTGCTTCTCCATGTGGCATAGCAAGATTGTCTGAGCCCGATTTCTGCAAAGTAATATTGCAAATTGTTAATGAATTCATCCGGTGTTTGACCGGCGAAAATGTCAAAGCGTTTCACCGATTCGAAGTTTTTAAGTTTCTTTTTGGAAGCTTTGCTGTTGGCATAAATGTTCAATAAGCTGTCGAAGCTATGTTGTTCATTGTTGATAGCCAAACTGTTCAGTAAGAAAATATAAATAGAGTTTTCACGGTGATTGAGAAATGAATCGGAAGGGAAATCTTTCAAACTGGTATTCACCATTCCCAGATAATCATAACTTGGTGGAATTTTATCCAAGGCATTGCGCATCAAACCATAAGTGTATTGATTTAATATAGGATCATTGGGTAGTATTTCACGTCCATTCTTTACAACGATATATGCTGAATCCAAAAATTTGTTGTCGATGTAATATTGGCCCAATTTTCTAAATGGTTCCTTGTGAAATCCTTTGATGCTAACATTTGAATCCAATACGCCATTGTAAATAAGTTCGGCTGCTTGTTTGTAAATTGGAACTGCGTCAGATTTTTTGCCTAATTCCCAATAGCAATCTGCAATGTATACAAGTGCCATTGTGTCCATACCAAACAATAAACTTCTTTTAAGCAGAGGTAGCGCTTTAGCATATCTTTTTAGGTTGTATGCATCTATGGCTTCATCGTTGTTGGCTTTGATCAAGTTTGTAAAATATGATTTATTGTTTTCAATAAAAGTTTCACGACCTGCGAGATTTCTTTGAATTTCTATTGATTTTTCGGCATATTTTACAGCTTCTTTGAGAGCTGCAGGGTATTTGTAGGATATTTTTTTATCGTTGCTTATTGCAAATTGAATTTTGGATTTTAGCAACAATACAAAAGGATTGTCTTTAAGATTTGGGTCTGCTAAGCATTTGTCAATGGCTTTGTCAGCATAGAGCAGTTTACCGGCTTCTAAACCTGTATTGGCTTTTTTGTAATTTTTATTGTTTTCAGGCCCCTGTGCACATAGAGCAACAGAAATGAGAATGAATACGAATGAAAGGACTTGTTTCATGCTGTTGGATAAACTGCAAATTAACCTTATTTATTGTTGTCGATTCCAACAAGTTGTTCAACACTCCAAGCCTCTGCTTTTGATTCAAATTTTGATTTAGTAAGCTTCCAAGTGTCGGCAAACAATTCTGAATTTCTATATTGATTGAGATGGTTTTCACTTTGCCAATGAGAATAAGTGAATAAGATGTTCTGATTGTTGATGTCTCTCAATAAACTCAATCCTTCACAACCTTCGAAATTTCTAATTTTTAGTTTAACTTCTTCAAACAATTGCATGAAATTTTCGAGTTCTTCATGTCTGAAGGTCATTTTTACAATTCTGGTGATCATGTAGCGTCTATAATGATTTTGGTTTCTTCTTTAATTCTGAACAATTGTTTGGCACTACCTAAGTTGATTTGTAGTTTTAAATAGCCTTCTTTACTGAATCTGAACAAGGCTTCGCCCGGGTCGGAATCGCTTAAGGTGCGACCGATTTCTCTGAAGTAGTGTCCGGTATAATGCTGTATACGAATACTGAAATTTCGACCATTTAGGAATTGTTTGAATTCGTTTTCACTTAAATTGAAATAGCAATTGCCGTGTCCGTCTGTAAAAATGCATTCGGCAACAATTGTGTCATTGCTGATATTGGCCAATCGGGCATAACGGATGATCAATTTATTTCCGGCCGGTGTAGGTTGTTTGATCTCACCTTTTAGAAGTTTGATCGTAAAATCGATCTCATTTCCATCTTCTGTTAGCCAAACCCTGTTGTAATCTATGTCTTGAAACAGCATACCTATCAGACCATTGTTTGGTAAAACAAACAAGTTCATCGAATGTTGATAAACAATCCAGTCATTGCAGCTACCAACCTTGAAATGCGTGATGGTATTGAGGTTTTCGGGATAATGAATATGATTTGAAACGAATGCAGCTTCAATGATGTTATTGAGCCGAATATCATGTGTAATGTCAATGATTTCAAGGTTTTTGATCCTGTCTATCCATTTTGCTCTTAGCAGCCCTGTTTTGTAGGACCCTGTTTGTAAGTCAGATATCAGGTATAACCTCGACAATTTTTTTTGTATATTCGTTGGCAAAAATATTCACTATTTCATCATTAAAAAAACCCTAAAGGACATTGGCGGAAAAAAGTTATTTAATTGAAGATTTGCACCCTTTGGAAATATATGG
>DASWYG010000042.1:0-5404 GCA_036405075.1 Bacteroidia bacterium
AGATTTAAAGAGACATCAATCTACAGCATGAAACTTTTAAGACCCTAAGCAAAAGTTTTTGAGTGAAATCTATCCGGATTTTCAGGCTTTAGAACCATCATAACTCGATTGGAGGAATATCTACTATTCTCCCTTCAAGACATCAATGGATCAAGTTGATCATCTATCCATCAGTCAGTAAAACAATCTGTACCAATTGAACCTTTCTTCCAAATAATTAATGATTTAAAATAACACCAGCATTAACAAGTAATATGTTGTTAAAACAGAAGCATTCACATAACTGCTAAATAAAACTGTAATTAAGTATATAACAATACTCATTTACCTTGTCCATTACTATCAGAAATATTTATCCTTTCGCACTCTAGTGATGATTAAAATACACCAAAATGATGGTAAAGAATCAAAACAAAAAACCGGACCTTTCGGTCCGGCTTAAATCGACGTAATGGCATCATAGAAATGTCGATATCGTTTAATTCAAATTTTCATTTGACACTGCTCTATTGTATGGTATACCTCAACTTGAATCCAAATGTGGTCAATGCCGTTGGAAACGCAGTTGATGCATGCGGTTTTGAAGCCCTTCTGTCGTAGAAGAAACTCAAATTGATGTTCTTGTTCACCATGTAGTTGATGTTTGGTTGAATGGATACCACTCTTTGTCCGTTGGCCGGTGTGTTTGTGTTCAAATCAACCTGTCTGATTACGGTGTAATTGTTTTGTATGCTCACTTTCAAGTCCATCAACAAATCGTTCTCTAACAATATTCTTCTGCCATTCACTTTGATTGGCAATCTCATGCCATTGGTTCTGTATGCCAAATTGAAACTGAAATCTTTTTGTGTCATCTCTGTAAGGATGGCATTTGGCACTGCCAAAGAAACGTTTCTCGAACGGTTGATCTTAAATCCTCCTGTAATACCTGATTTGGTGGTGATGTCTATACCGATCAGTGGGCTGAATTGCTCTCTGATGCTCACATTGTTGATGTTGTATTTGCTCACCAGGTCTTTACCTTGTTCTGCTGCTGATTTTTCGTCGTAAAACAAATTACTGGTGTATCCACCCACTATGTAAGTTCCGGAATATCTGTGTTGCAATGTGATGTTACTGAATATTTTGCTGAGTGCTTTGATCTTGCTCAAGCCATTGTAATTCAAACTCCAGTTTGGTAGCGGTATATTTCTGAATGGACTTAATGACACTTTGGATTGATTCACTCCGGTATATGCCGACAAGAAAGCTGGGATCAATGTGTTTTGGGCTTTGGCACCATAACCATAAAAGTATTTACTTGTAGGATCAATCCCTTTAATTTGAACTCTGCCATCATTCTCTGCTTGTCTTTGAGAAATAATGTACCTGGCGCCTTCAAAGTTATTGTAATTGGTACTTACCCAACCATTCTTTGCATTGGCATTGTCGTTGGTGGTTTGTATGAAAATTCCACTGGTAGAGAAATTACCGGTTTCCCTGACAGAAAAGTCTCTCCAGTCATTGAAACTATCGACTGTATCATATCTAAACAAGGATTGAAGATTGCTTGATCTGGTGAGATTAAAATTCATCTGTATCCTGAAGTCTTTGAATGGCTCTACAGTGGCGTTACCATTGATATTCCTGCTAAAATTCTCTGTGTAGAAATTGTTCAATCTGACATCATTGGACAATGCTCCTGCTCTGGCCAGATCATAACGTATGTCCTCTTTTTGACTACCCAATATAAATGGTAAACCCGGCACCATGTGAGTGAAGTTTTGCCCAAAATAGTCAACAGTATTGACGAAACCAGGCAACATGGTGCCTCTTCTTTCGGTGAAGTTGACACTCACGTTTCTCAACATCATCAAGCCCCTTAAAAAACCGGTACCGAAAGATTGTTTTTCTTTCTTCTGATTTTTGTTGGTCTCTGCAGAGTTGCTGTTATTTTCTTCTTTAGGTTTTTCTGCAGTTTTCTTTTTCTGTCCGGTATTGATTCGTTTCAACAATGGGATCTTGTTGTACAAATTGACCATGTTGAATTGAGAATTGATGTTCAATTCATTGCTGTTTTGAATGGTGTTACCAAGCTCTCTGTATGAAGGAGGGGCTTGCAACCAGCCGTAATTGGCCGTGTACCTGACACTCGAAGTGATCCAGTTTAAGAATCCTACTTTATCAAAAGGAATGGTATAATTGGTATTGATGATCTGGTTGAAATCTCTCATTCTTCCGAATGTGAAGAAGTCTTTTCTAACAGAGTCTTTTTTAGCTTCAGTGTTCAATGCGCCATAAGGTTCTTCAATCCTGGCATTAACTGTAGCCGAATAATCTATTTTAAGGTTTTTGGTCAATGGGAAATTGACATTGTAAACCCGTTGCATGGTAAAGTTCTTGTCGTACAACCTAGGGGTCACTTGTTTAAACAAGTCGTTGTTGCGCGCCTGACTCTCCGAATAATACCTGTCGACATCAAATCTGATGAGTATGTTCTGAGGCATGGTCCTTAAGTTGAAATCTCTTAAAAGGGCCAGGTTTTTATTTTTAATAAATTTGAAAGGTTCCCAAGGTTTTACTTTCGGACTGTAGCCATAAGCCAAACTGCCATGATAGGTTTTGCTGAACATTTCCTGAATTTGAATGTTTCGCTTTCTCATTTCAATATAGCTGTATGTGAGGTTGAAGTTGGAGATACTCCAAGGCATGATCTTACCTCCACCAGTCGCATTTTTTCTGACGTTGGTGAAGTTGATGCTGTATCTGGAGTTATAATCTTCAGCTGCTTTCAATCGCTCTTGCCTTTGTTCCGCCGGTAATCTTTCAACTGCCTGTGCCAATTCAATGTCCGGATTCAGAGGATCGAATTTTGGACGGATTATGGTTCCGCTATAACCCACAAACATTGGAATATTGACACCTGCTTTTTGTGAGAAGAATTTACCCAATTCGAAACTTGAAGACAGATCGTATTGGTAATTGTCGCTCAGATTTCTTTCGTTCAACCTTTTGTCGATGCCACCAAAACCGATGGTAGATATGTTGCCTGAAGCAGACAAGGTTGCAAAGTCAGCCATTTGTGCCACTACCCTGCCGGTTGCAGCCCATCCACCTTTATTGGTGATATCTGTAACACGCATTTCATTGAACCAAACTTCACCACATTTAGAGTTATCGGAATTGTTTCTTACACCTAACATCATCACACGGATGTTACTCAAGTCAGGTAATCCCAATACAGTTACCTTATGCCCCTTTCCATTGAGATAGAAAAACGGACTGCTCAATGGTGTGCTGGATTCACTTCTTTTATTTTTGGCATCAAACAGATCGGCCAATTCAAAATCAAATTCATTATCGGTCATCCAAATCTGATTGGCTGCATAAGCGCCATCAGGTGTAATTTTCAGAGGAATTTCATATTCGTAGTAATTGCTTACCAAGTCGGTACCAATTCTGATGAAAGCTGAAAGTTCACCATCTTTAACATCTGTTCCTTCGGCATGCACAAACATTTTGAAATACTTGTAGTTACGTATGTCTACATTGGTGGTTTTATAGGCTCCTCTTGAATCGCCGGCCTTTAAATTACAAACTCTCACAGATAACGATTGTTCGTTTTGTTGAACCACGTTTTGCGATGCCGGGTCGCGCACACGACTGATGCCCGGAGGTTCTACATATCTTACAGGTTTTCTTTTTCCATTTTCTTCAATGTTTACAGTTGAAACCACAAATGTGGTATTGTCTGTTGGGTCAATAGGTACTACTGCACCCGGCTTGGTCAATGAATTGAGGTACCTTCTCCAATCTGCCCTTACCAATTGCATTTGAGCAAATCTTAAAATGGTACTGTCTGTAAATCCTTTCATGTACATACGCATGAACCTGATGGATTTGAAATCGGAAATGTTACCAACTGTGCGGGTGTATTGTCTGATCGGTACTTTAATTTGTATCCATTTGATCTTTTCTTTTCTTCCGTTCTTCAATGTTTTTTCAATTTCAGAAACATCTGTTACAAATCCTTTTCCGGCAACAAGATCATCAGGACTTAAGTCTATTTCATAATTAAAATAATCTTCAGTTTGGTTCATGGTGAAATCACCATTGATGTCTTCATTGTCCGGAATAGTGGTTGCACTTTTAGGCGTACCATCCGCTAATTTGTCCAATGTTGAATTGCCTTGCAAGTGGTTGAAGCTTTTGTATCTGCTAACCACTGATGCCAAAGCTGCATCGTATTGCGGGTCGCGGTTATGAATATAATTGTCTGTTGAAGGATCGGCCAATGCTGCTTGATAAATTTTGGAATTGACCCCAAACAAACTTCTCAATTGGTTGAGGAATGTTGTATCAAAATTGCGTTCATCTGCATCGTTCAATCCATCCAAACCTAAATCTTGAAACACCCTCGAATCAGGTTCATTGTCAAAGGCATTGTTCAATTGAGGTAAAATTGGAACACGTCCAAAGGTTGAAGTGTCAACATCTTGAATCAGGCCTTTGGGATTGAATCCATTTTCAAATGTTTTTCTTCTGTCAGGTAAAATGTCTTCACTGACATTACCCAGATCAATGTACAATTTACCTTTATTATTTCCTGTTGGATTATAGGTAAACGGATCCATCATCCATATTTCTATGTAATCGATATTGGCTGCTTCAAAGTCATTGCTTTCAATTCTTCTCATGATACCACCCCAGGTTTTAACCGGGTTGACAAAGAAACCGTTGGCATCGAAATCATTGGTAGCATTGTAGTTGTATTGGCCTCTTTCTTTTGGATAGAATGCCATATCAAGGGTAGGCAAAATGTTTGCAGCACCTTGAGGTATTTCTTTATTTGGGAATACCTCATTGACTGTAACCTCCCTCATGTAATGGTTACTTTGCATGTTCACATCATTGGCAATGTGTTCAGGCGTATATTTGTCTTTGCGATAAAATGTTGGGTCCATATTGTACCAAGCCAACTTAGCTCGGTAATAACCCCAGGTGCGTTTATCTGTTGCCGTTAAATTCCATTCAGGGAAAAGTGCAGGTTGATTTTGAGGCAAACTGGCCAATTTCCAACTCGACACCAATCTCAGATCAAAGGTTGTTTCGGCTCCTTCAAAGTCATCCAAATAACTGACTCCTCTGGTTTTATTCTGCCCCCTTGCCATGCCGGGAATGATTCTGGCATATTCTCCCTGAGCTGTAAATCTACTCTCAGCCTTGGTTTCTATGAAAGGGAGTTTGTCTACCAGTTTGGTTAAGAAAAGAGATGGCGTGTTGTAACTGCCATCAACGCCAATGATCGTATTCAACAAAGGTTCGTCACCAATATTGGTTTTTGGTGTAAGAGCCCTTTCATACATGTGTAACACCGTACCACCCAAGATCAATTTCTTGCTTACCGTATAATCGAATCGGGCAC
>DASWYG010000043.1:0-4116 GCA_036405075.1 Bacteroidia bacterium
ATTTGAATAGCTGTTGCGTTACCCAGTTCACTTTTGAAAAGAGAAGTTGCTGAAACTGGTTTTTCTTGTGTATGTAATTCTTTTATGTTCATTGGAAGTATTGATTAAATGTTGTGAATGAAATTTGAATATTTTCAAAATGCTTTGATGCTTCGGTTTCATCTTTAGCTTCTGAAAGTTCTTTTACCAAATCAATGTATGGCAACAGCCACTTGTGCAATTCATCGTGGGCTTTGCCTTTCATTGTGCAATTAGAAGTAAGCAAATCAATGTTTGATTGTAGTTTTTCAGATAATGATTTGTAATCTTTTTGCTCGACCTTAGCATAGGAAACAACATCATTTTCCATATTTCTGATATGAGTTATCATATTGGCATCCACTTGCCATTTTTCACCATTGTTAAGTTCGATGGCTTCACTTTCATCATCGTGATGATGATCATTATGTTCGGCAACTTCTGTTTGATCATTTAATTTCTCGTTTGAGGAATTGCCACAACTATATAGCAATAAGCTACCTACGGCAAATGTTAAGATTAATTTATTCATTATGCTTTTTATTTAATTGTTTATTGATAGTGAAAAATGCAATGGTTGTAAAAGCAAGCGTTACCGCAAGTCTGAAAATCATTGCTCCGATGGTTTTTGTTTCATAGATACCACCCGAATTAGCGTGAATTTTAAGTCCGATAAATGCAGCTATCAATATAATTGTTGAAATTCCTAATAGAGTAGCTGTCCATTTTTTGCTTTTAGCAAACCCATAAGCAGCAAAAAGGTATAGAATGCTACTGATAAAATTTGACCAAACCACAAATAGAACATAATTGCCTTCTTTGGCTCTAATGCCAAACAAATCAAATATTACGGAAGTGCTTAGAAAGAGAGTAAGTAAACCAAATCCTGCTAAGGATATTGAAAATAAATATGGAAGTATTTTTTTTATCATCTATTTATCTTTTATCAATGTTAAAACCGATTGTATCATATTGTCACCGTTTCTATTTATGTCAAATTGGAAATTAGCAACTCTCCATTTAAACATTTGCAATCGAAAAGTTCCCATCACGATATGAATTAACTCTTCAGATGTAATGGAATTAGTGAAAATGTTTTTTTGTTGACCTTCCATTATGATAGGCATCAAGTGCTTCATTTTAACTTGCATAATTTTTAGAATTGTTTCATTAATACGTTCACTTTCTTCCATTAACCCGTCAGAGAAAACTGCCACTACAAAATGTGGATGCTTTTTAAAAAATGAAAATTGATTTTGAAATAGCGTTGTAAATTTTTCTTCGGGCGATTGTTCACTTAAAATTGCGTTTGTATAGCGTTCATCCATACTTTGAGCAAGATAATCAAGTAAGGCAATAATGATTTCTTCCTTGCTTGTAAAATGCCTGTAAATGGCACTTTCAGAAAATTTCATTTCCTTAGCCAAGTTCTTAATTGTTAGCCCACTTATTCCCGAAGCAGTCAATATTTTTCCTGCTGCTTCAATAATTTCAAGTTGTCTGTCAGAAATTGTTTCTGTTGTCATTTTTTCGCTTTTTAAAGTTCGCCTTTCTCACCATTTACCCATCGCATCATCATTACACGTTCCTGCGGAGTCTGCTTGAATGGGATATTTCCTGCTAATAAATTTAAAAAACGATCCCAAAGATTATCTTTTTTATTCGCTTCTTCTTCCATTTGAGCTAAAGCTGTCATATACTCTTGTTTGTATTGAATAGCATCTTCAATATGGTAAGATTTTGGAATGTATTTTATAATCTCTTTTGTAAGGTCGTCAATCTCTTGTTTATTAAAATTTTCAAACATCTGTAGTTGAACAAATGCCGAATGACCAATGCCCTGAACAGTATAGATATTAGACTGAATAACAGCCCATACCCCAAACCAATCAGCACTATTCATCCCTGAAAAGTAGTCATCGGGGTACTTGCCAATTTTTGCAAACAAAGAAGAAATGGATTCAGTGTTAGAGAGAAAATCTTCATAAATTTCTGAACTATCAATATTAGATTGACTTTCAATCGTGTTTTTGAAATAGGTTAATTGAAATTCAATTTTATCTCTCAGTATTTTGATTGAATTTTCATCTTCTTGATACTTACTTTTGCCAATGTCGCTACAAAATATTTTTACAATATTGTTTGCTTCATCAAGCAAATGACTTACTTTATCCTTTGAGGTATTCAATGCTTCCCAATTTGAATTTAAACCTTCTGATAAGTGTCTCAACTTAATCAAGGTTTCTAAGTTTTTGTTATTTGTTTCCATTGTCTTATTATTTACTATTTGTTAAAAAAGATGAATACATCCATACTTGTTTTTCTTGAAAGCGAATGTAATCGCTCATTAAAGCATTTGTTCCTTCATCATTTGCATCAGAAGCTAATGCCAGAATTTCTCTTTGCATAACGATTACTGTTTTAAATCCTTCAAGAATTTGTTCAACTGCAATCAAACCATCAGAAATTTTCTGGCTTTCTTTTATGGTTGATGTTTTAGCGTATTGAGAATAGCTATGTTCGGGTGTATGTCCTAATGTTAATATGCGTTCAGCTACTTCATCAATTTTTAGCAATAAATCATTGTAGAGTTCTTCAAATTTCAAATGCAGTTCAAAAAACTTTTCACCTTTAATGTTCCAGTGAAAGCCTCTTGTGTTTTGATAAAATATGGAATAGTTTGCGAGTAACTCGTTTAATTTATTTGCCAATTCTTCAGCTTTGTCTTGGTGCAAACCAATTGAATTTAAATTTTTCATTATTATGTATTTTCAGTTTATTAATTATTGAGCGATAG
This sequence comes from Bacteroidia bacterium, assembly GCA_036405075.1. GTDB lineage: Bacteria > Bacteroidota > Bacteroidia > NS11-12g > UBA955 > JABMMZ01. Next base: position 2,816 of record DASWYG010000043.1, read on the forward strand.
ATTTCATTTTTAAAAAAGCAACTCCTAACCAAATTACAGAAGCTGTCATAGCAATTGCACCAATCAATACTAAAGCAGGAGGTAAGCCAAAATAGACCTCTGTTAATATTCCAATTGGCATTAGTAAACCAGTAAGAGCCAACCAAGAAATGGTTTTCACGTTTTGTAATTTGTCTCTGAAATGTAGGAGCAGATAACCAATTAGGATGTTTAGAAAGGCGAACAAGTTCCCGTGAACGTGAGCCAGTCTGCTCTCAAAATGTTTTCCTACACTGTATGAGTTTACCCATTCTTCCTTGCCCGGAGCAAAGTCACGCAGGTAGATTAATAGAAAGCCGTAAGCCATAAAAAGCCCCATTGTCAGGAAACCTATTGCTATGTTGTTTTTACCGTTCATCTTGTTTATATTTTTAAGTAAGTGAATAATCACTTACAAAGATAAACCTATTTTATTTACAATTGCAAGTTTTTTTCGTGAAAACTTAAAAATATGATAAATATCATCTAGTGCGGTGGGTAATTGGGACTTTTTGGGGTTTGCCTGTGTGACGGCTTGTGTGAAAGGGGCAAACCCCTGAGCCAATGTGGGCTGGTAAAAATTATTTTTTAAAGTTAGCGGTGGAAAAAAATTTAAAACCTTCGTAACGGAGATTATTGGATTCTAATAATAAATGCACTAAATTCAATACAAATGATTTATGAAACAATTTAAAAAGTCCTGATATAATGGGAAATGGTCTTTTCTGTTAGCATGGTCCCATCGAAGGGACTGCATAATAATATCTGCAATATTAAAGCACTAAATCAAATTTTGAAAGTTCGACATTTCGCCAATTGCCTCCACTTACAAAAGCTCAAACCCGCTCCAAGCGGGTTTTTTAGTTTTTGTTGCCCCGTACCGTGTTTGAAACGAAGTAAAAAACTCTGGTACGGGGCATTCAAACATCAATTTATGTTTAAATCAAATTCGACATATCGCCAACTTAGCAAAGCGATTTCACCAATGGGATTTTTTTATGCGAAAGATTATGGAGGCAAGGTGTTATATTTTTATTCGGAAAATTATATCAATTATTACCCTAACAATTGCTGAGACTTTCGAGACTTGAATTCGAAAGTTCCTATTTGATTTAAATTAAAATCAAATCCTATTCTCCACTACCAATTCATTCTCGTCCTGATCAAATTTATTCGCTCAATTATGCCAGTTTCCTGGGGAATTAGATAGTAAATCTCATGTTTTCTCATCTGCAAATCATAGATCAGAATAAAATCATGTCCTGCAAATCCAAGATGTTTAC
>DASWYG010000044.1:0-4305 GCA_036405075.1 Bacteroidia bacterium
CCAAATGCAAATTTAAATACAACAGTAGGATCAAATGTAATTGCCAAACCCTGTTCAACTACTACCTATACTTTGAATTACTCATCTTCATGCCCACATTATACTTGCAGTTCAGGCTCGAAAACCATTACCTTAAATGTCAATCAAAACCTGTCCATTTCAGCCAGTCAAACAACCATCAATACATGTGGTAGTTCGGTCTTAACAGCTAACAGTACAAATCCGATAAATGTCACTTGGAGCCCTTCTACCGGACTATCATCAACATCTGGTAGTACTGTAATAGCCAGACCTTGCACAACAACAACATACATAGCCACATTTGCATGTCCCCAAACCAATTGCAGTTACACAAGAAATATTACAATTTATGTCAATAAGAATGGCAGCATTGTCAATAACACAGCTAAACCTTGTGGTAGTACCATCGATCTGGAACATGTTGCCAATCCACCTTGCCCTGGAATGACCTATGCATGGTATTCTATGTCTGCACCAAGTACTGTACTTTCAACAAGTAGCAAATACATAAAACCATTGTCTTCACCAAGTGATCAGGGCGTCTATTTTGTCATCGTAAAAACGCCTCAAGGTTGTATTGACACTTTATACACGACTGTTGTAATGGACTGTTGCAACATTTCTGTTGATTTTGAACCGGTCGATTGCAATCCAGTTCGTTTCATCAACAATACCATTGATGGAATCACCGGCGATCCAATCATTTTAGGCGAATGGCATTGGGATTTTGGAGACGGAACAACTTCAAACATCCGAAACCCATCACACCTTTACAGAAACAGTTGGGGCCCTACAACAATATGTTTAACTGCGGTTGTGGAACAAAACAATTCCACTTGCTGTGCTAAAGTTTGTAAGGTAGTCGATGTGTGCGACTTTGGATGCATTCCTAAAGCAGCATTCGATTACTCTTTGGTGACCCCCGGCACTACAGATGTTCAATTCACAGACAGATCAGTAGGCGGTGGCACTCCTTGTGGTTATGAATGGTATGTCAATGGTGTATTGATGTCAACCGCCGCCAGTCCCATGATCACACTTGGAACACCATTACCGCCAGGTCCGGGTAACCGTTACAACATTTGTATGAAAGTTTGGTATTGTCCGGATCCAAACAACACATGTTTTGAAGAATGGTGTGAAGTCATAGAAATCCCTTAATCAATTGGTAAAAACCTTAAAAAAAATTATTATGAATCAAAAGATATTCACGCTGGTATTGATCCAGATATGCCTCTTCATAACATCAACAAATGCACAGACGGACCCATGCACTAATACCAATATTACTTGTTTGGATCCTGACATACAGCACGTCAAAGACTCTTCTTACTGGTTTACCTCACATGGTATAAAGTATAACGGAATCAATTGCCCGATTACATCAACATCAGGCACAAGTTCACTCTCACTATGGTCCTATTTGAATCAGGGCAATGGCGCATTCACTTGTTACAAATTTCAAAAAGACTCTACTTACAGAGTATGTTTTTGGGTAAGAAATGTGTCAGGTTGGCCTGGAAATGGTTATGGCCGATTGTATGTATATGCTGCAAGTGGTCTCCTCGATAAAAGCCCTTCAAGCGCACCAAATGTTCCTTCGGTCAGTTGTCAACTCATAGATCAATCCTACTATGGTCCACCTTCCAGCTCTTTTAGTCCCATAACTGGTAATACTGATTGGGAATTCATCACGGCAACTTTCACCGCAAATGACAATTACACCAGTATTTGGTTTTTTGCTTTGAATCCAATGGGTCCTCCTCCTCCCGGTAATCCACAACATACCACCTCCTACAACATTGAAGTAGATGACATCAGGATCAGATCAGAATACCCACCTTACAGCATCGCATCATCTGCTACCAAAGACACCATCATTGGTTGTTTCGATTCAACTGTTTTTACCATAACTGGTATGCCTACCAATACCATTGCCACCTGGACACCGTCTGTGACATTTCAGAATCCCAACGGAAGTGTAGTGACAGCAAAACCATGCAAAACCACCATTTATAAAATTGAAATAACCGACCCCAGTTCACCATGTGGAACCTGCATCAGGGAAGTGATCTATGATACGGTAGTTGTTTTGCCTTGGTCGGACACCTCGAGAATCGTTTACCCCAGAACAACAGTACCTTGCTTAAGCACACTAACATTGGATTACAACGACCCCGGCACATGCTCACACATTGGTTTCAGTGATTATGTTTGGGTGGATCCAAATGGTGTACAATACATTGGTCGCTCTCAATCGATACCTAGCGTTTATTCAACACTCAATGGCGAATGGACACTGAAAATCTGGAACAGCAAAAAAGGCTGTTTTGAAGAACTTAAATTCCCGATCTTAATTGGTTCATGTTGTATTTCAAATCCTAACTTTTCATTCAGTGGAACCAATCCTATTTCATTTTTAAATACCGGCAATGGCATTACCATTCACAGTGGAACCTTGTGGAGTTTTGGAGACGGTAAGACATCCGATGATTTTAATCCGACCCACAGATATAACTTTATCAGGGACACGATCATTTCAGTTTGTTTAACCATGCTGTACAAAGACAGTCAGGGTTACACATGCTGCAACAGAATCTGCAAACCTGTATTTGTTAGGGCCACTCCATGTGCGGTTATTACCGATTTCACTTACACACCTACAGTTTCTCCTTCGGGTCCAAACGAATTTGATTTCACCGATATTTCAAGCGGAACCGGAAAACTTTGTATATTCGACTGGGAGTTTTTTGATGGACCGGTACCATCCATCACCACTACATTTACACCTACTGTTAGGTTCAGATTTTACACACCGGGGCCTTGGTATGTTTGTTTAACCACAACAAATTGTTGGTGGGATACCATCAATAAAAAAATGGAGCTGTGTTCGACAAAGAAATGTATGTGGGTTGGCACCAGTGGCGTTCCTGCTCAATCGAATGAAACGGCGATAAAAAATTCAGCAACCAATACTGAAAATGTTCTAACGGTTTATGAAAACCCGAATCATGGTAATTTCTCATTGACCTTAAACAATCGAGAAGGCTATTACAATGTGATCATAAGGGACCAAACCGGAAAAGAGATCTATGGAAGTCAACACTCGTTTGGAAAAGAAGCGGTGAAAATTAATTTGGAAGGCATTGCACCCGGCATATATCAGGTAGAGGTTAGTAATGGCAAAGAAAAATATGTTCGACAGATATCGATCATCTAGACATAAAAACTAAATCAACCATCAATACGGGGCTGTTGAAAGACAGCCCCTTTTTTTATGAAAGGAAACGACTTAGGATGACACTTGTACAGCATGATACTTTTACATGGACTATAGAGTTCAAACTCCTTTTCTGTCAATATCAGATTCAAAGAACAAGGAGAGTGAATGGCTCTAATACCCATTAAATTTTATAACTCTTTGATTTAATTTATAATGTCCATAAGATTCGCATCAATCTTGGTGTTTGGCAAAGCTTTTTTGAGTTGACTCAAAGTACTCGAATCTACAGTTGTCTCAACAATGTTGAGGTACTTAAGTCCAGACATTAATTTCAAAGTTTCAAAAGATGCTTTGATGTTTAAATGTTTATTGAATGAGAGGTCTAAAGTGTCCAGTTGATTCAATTCGACAATTTCCTTAGGTATTGATTTCAAATCATTGTTACATGTACCCAGATACCTCAATCGTTTCAATTTTGCAACCTCACTTGAGATTTCAGTTATTCTATTTAGATTACTGATAGAATCCTGTTCATTGGCAAGAGCTGAAAGCGGCGGGTAAAGAGTAAATTCATTTCCCAGTTGAAGGCTTTCCAATTCTCTCAAACTATAAACACTGTCGGGTATTATAAGCAGGCTTTGATTGGAAAGATCCAAGCGCAAATGTTCAGAATTGCGAGAAGGTTTACAACCTATAGCAAGAACCAATATTAAAGACCATTTTAGATTCACAGCACCAAATTAGTCATTTAAACTAAAAACGCAAGAGTAACAAAATAAAGATTGAGTTTTAGATGTCATATTCAATTAATTAGAGAAGTACTTTTTTGTCATAAAATTTGACTTTTGGTGTTGGTTTTGCCTTATAGTTCAGTTTTATAGTTTATTCAAATAGAATTTATTGCACTTTGATCAAATTCTAAGATTAAAAAACAATACAACAATAACAATGTCAGCAAGATACATTTTTGGCGCAGAATTATTCCCGATTTTAATCTTTGAAACAAATAATTATAAGTATTTAATGCTTAAAAATACATACAATAAAATAACTTTAGTTTT
>DASWYG010000045.1:0-11328 GCA_036405075.1 Bacteroidia bacterium
ACCTTCTTTGAACATCGTGAATGATACCATCAAAACATCTGAGTATAAATTCAATGTGATTTTATTTCCCAATCCATCTTTTAAAAATCAATTGATCACGGTGCGTATAGAATCCAATTCCAGCCATCCATTTAATTTTGAAATCACAGGAATGGATGGTAGAAGGATCATGGATGGACAATTGCCCAAATCCGGCTCTTCGAGCATGGATTTGAATACATTGGCTGATGGTTTGTATTATTTCATCATCAAAGACATCGATGGCAACGTTGTTCACAAACAATACTTCGTATTACAATAGAACTTTGGTCAACTTTATTGACCAATAAATTCAACTTTGATATAGATCTTTTTTCTTTACAGTATCTTCATTTTTAATATAGTCTCCACAATCCTATGGATTGACTTTGCCGAATTTTATTTATTGCTGAACACGAATTTTCTGCACTTATTTCTAATCGTTTACGCTAAATATTGTAAAATCAGTGGTCAATGGATTGAATTCCCTTGTTTTTATGGTAAAACTGTGTTTTATTGCAGAGATAACAGCGAGGGATAAATATGAAAATCATTGACATAAAAACGATGAATGGTCCGAACTACTGGAGCATCAGAAGACACAAATTAATTGTGATGCGCTTGGATCTAGAGGACATGGAGGAAAAGCCTACAAACAAAATTGATGGTTTTCCGGAAAGATTAAAGATTATGTTTCCTTCGATGTTTTCGCATCGATGCAGTCCCGGTGTTCCCGGAGGATTTTTCCAAAGGGTTGATGAAGGCACTTGGATGGGGCATGTTGTAGAACACATAGCACTTGAAATACAGACATTGGCGGGCATGAATTGCGGATTTGGAAGAACACGCCAAACTTCTGCGCCCGGGGTTTACAATGTGGTTTTCAATTATTGGGAAGCAAAAGCAGGCATCTATGCTGCTAAAGCAAGTGTTAAAATAGCTGAAGCCCTTATCTCAGGTTCACCTTATCAGTTAGAAGAAGATATTCAAAGACTAAGAGAGATCAGGGAAGAAGAACGACTTGGGCCTAGTACCGGCAGTATTGTTGAAGAAGCCATTAAGCGCAATATACCATTTATACGTCTCAATGGCCGATCACTGGTACAGTTGGGATATGGCATCAATCAAAAAAGGATTCAAGCTACAGTAGCGAGTACAACAGGCAGTATTGCTGTTGAAATCGCCTGCGACAAAGAAGACACTAAACTTCTATTGGAATCAGCACAAATACCTGTGCCTAAAGGTAAAATCTGTGTGGATCTGGAAGACCTTGAAATAGCTGCTTCTCGAATTGGTTACCCTTTGGTTACCAAACCAATTAATGGCAATCACGGTAAAGGTGCCACCACCAATATCACCAATTGGGAAGATTTAAAGATTGGTTTTGATGCCGCCAAGCATTATTCCAGATCTGTTATTGTAGAAAAATTCATCACCGGTTACGACCATCGTATACTGGTCATTAATTACAAATTTGTGGCGGCTGCAAAACGCACTCCTGCCTGTGTCATTGGCGATGGCAAACACAATATTCAAGAATTGATAGACATTGTGAATTCAGATCCTCGCAGAGGGTATGGTCATGAAAAAGTGTTGACCACCATCAAAGTAGATCATTTCACTCAACAGATACTCAATGACAAAGGTTATACTTTGGAAACTGTATTGCCATCAGGTTATGAGTTACTATTAAAACCCACTGCAAATATTAGCACAGGTGGAACTGCAGAAGATGTTACCGATCATGTTCACCCTTCAAACGTGTTCATGTGTGAGAGAATAGCACGTATAATTGGTCTTGATATATGCGGAATAGACATCATGTGCCCGGATCTTTCTGTACCTGTTGCAGAATCGGGTGGTGCGGTATTGGAGGTGAATGCTGCTCCGGGTTTCAGAATGCACCTTGAACCAACAGTTGGTATTGCAAGAAATGTCGCTGAACCTGTCATCGATATGTTATATCCTCCAGGGGTATCTGCAAGAATTCCTATCATAGCAGTAACCGGCACCAATGGCAAAACGACAACAACACGTTTGATGGCTCATTTATGCAAACAAGTGGGACATAAAGTTGGATACACTACTACTGATGGTGTTTACATACAAAATGAAATGATGATGAAAGGTGATTGTACCGGACCCATTTCAGCCGAATTTGTATTAAAAGACCCAACTGTAGATTTCGCTGTTTTGGAATGTGCCAGAGGAGGTATATTAAGAGCAGGATTGGGATTTCATAATTGTGATATCGGCATTGTAACCAATATTGCGGCCGACCATTTAGGTCTTCAAGGTATAGACACTTTGGAACAATTGGCCAGAGTTAAATCAGTGGTAGTTGAATCGGTATTCCCAGAGGGACATGCAATACTAAACGCTGATGATGATCTGGTCTTTAAAATGAAAGACAACGTGAAATGCAAAATCGCCTTGTTCAGTATGGATGAAAACAATGCACGTATCACAGAGCATTGTAAAAAGGGCGGATTGGCTGCTGTTTACGAGAATGGTTTTGTCACCATTATGAAGGGCACCTGGAAAATAAGAATTGAGAAAGTCACCAATATTCCTATGACATTTGGAGGTAGAGCTGAATTCAATATTGCCAATTGCCTACCCGTTATTCTAGCTGCATTTTTAAGAAACTTTAAAATAGAAGACATCAAATCTGCCTTACAAACATTTATTCCATCACCGGCACAAACTCCCGGCAGAATGAACATGTTTAATTTCAATCATTTTACGGTGATGGTAGACTATGCTCACAACACCGCAGGTTTGGTTGCGATTGGCAAATTCTTGAGCAAAACAGAAGCATCCAAGAAAGTTGGTATCATAGCCGGAGTTGGCGATAGAAGAGACGAAGACACCAGGTCATTGGGAGAAGAAGCAGCAAAAATATTTGATGAAATCATCATCCGACAAGATCGAAATTTAAGGGGTCGCACAGAGGATGAAATCATCAATTTGATGTTGGAAGGTATTAGACTACAGGACCCAGACAAGAAAGTAACCGTTATTCCAGCTGAAAAAGATGCGATCAATCAAGCCATTTCTTCAGCCGAAAGAGGTTCTTTCATTGTGATATGCAGCGATGTGATACCGGATGCATTGGAGCAGATCATGGAAATGAAAGCTAATGAAGAATTGGGCGTTTCAAATGCAAATGGATGAAGTTTGAGTTATCAGACATAAAGCATCCATTTACGATTGTTTCCATAATACTCACTGTATCTTTCATTTTATTTATTCAATTTTACCATTTAGGTGAATTGCCCATCGTGCAATGGGATGAATCACGACTTGCGGTAAATGCTGCGGAGATGAGCATTAATAAGAATTGGATGGTCACTCATTTTGAGGGCCAAGCCGATCTTTACAACACCAAACCGCCATTGATGATTTGGTTACAAACACTCAGCATTTACATATTCGGATTGAATGAATTTGCTATCAGATTTCCATCTGCATTAGCTGGAGCACTTTGTATTCTGTTTTGTGGGTTTCAAGTTTATTTGATGACAAAATCAATATGGTTTGGAATGCTATCTTCAATTTTATTGACACTTTCCTATGGATTTATTCAACTTCATGGCACCTTAACCGGCGACTACGATTCGCTTCTTGCATTGTTTGTGTTTTTATCGTTTGCACAACTCTACAATTTCATATTTCAACCCAAATCATTTTCAATAGCCAAACAATTGATTTACTTGAGTCTTTGCATCATGACCAAAAGTGCAGCAGCATTTATCACACTTCCAATATATTTTGCAGCAATATTTGCATTTAAAAATGGTAAAGGCACATTAAAATACATTTATTTATGGACTTGTGCTTCATTGATTTTCCTGACTTATTGTTTGATTAGAGAATACATACAGGCAGGTTATTTAGATGCTATTTGGGCAAATGATTTTCATGGCCGATTCTCAAAACCTTTGGAAGGACATACTTCTCAGTGGTACTATTATTGTGTGAATTTGCTTACCACTCGCTATTCTTATTTTATCTACTTACTGCCTGTTGCAACATTTATTGGTATTAAATATAAAAACCGAGCACTGAACTTTTTCAGTCTTGTTTTATTTTTATATTTAATTCTATTGTCAATAGCCAAAACACGAATTCATTGGTACGATACCCCTCTCCTTCCATTCATTGGTATTGTCATTTCAGTTGGCATTCATGTGTTCTTAAATCATCATTTGATAACGAAGAGAGTTCAGATAATAACAGCAGTTGTGTGTATACTTTTCACTGTGCCATTGATGATTGAAAAGACAGAATTTATTACAAAACACAAGGGAATGGTATTGGATTTTGGTCATTATGAGCTCAGTCAATTTATGAGAACTTACAAAGGGAAAGACACTGTAGGTTACATCGCCAATTGGTACGATGCTGAATTCTATTTTTACTCAATTCAGAATCCTACCATAAAACGGTATCAATTCAATCAACTACAACTCGGCAATAAAGTAATGATGGGCAATCTTTATAAGGATTCATTGCCCATTAAGTACCATTTTAGAACCATTGACTCAAGCGAAAATGCCAAGATAATTGAAATTACAGGTATTTTACCTTAGACTCATTTAAATGGATCCGAAAAACGTTTATCATTGAGAAACGTATCATCCGTTAATGTTTTTAGGAATTCGACTATGTCATCTTTTTGTTGTTGAGTCAAACGCACTTGAATATTGTGAATCATATTAGGATCAATATTGGGAGAAGTTTGCTTCACATTTGCACCGTAGAAATCCAAAACATCGTCTAAGGTTTGGAATCTGCCATCGTGCATATAAGGACCTGTCAATTCTATATTTCTAAGATTCGGAATTTTAAACTTTCCGATATCACTTGGAGAACCTGTTACATTGCCAAAACCATTGTCAGTGAATACCAGGTCCAAACCATTATTGGCCATTGATTCCTCTAAACTTGTTTTTCCGAAGAAAGGTAAATTGCTATGACAATGGAAACAATCTGCACCACCACTTTCAATCGGTTTCATGAACAGATTCAGGCCGCGTAAAGCTGAAGCACTGATGACGTTGAGTGTATCGGTGCGTCCGTGCAATTGATCCAGTTTTGAATTGAATGATACCATGGTAAACAAAAACTGTTCAATGGCTTTGGCAATCAATGCAGGACTTGGCTCCTTGCCATCAAATGCTTTTTTAAACATTGGATTGTAACGCGCGCTGGCTTTAAGTTTCAGGACCAAATCATAAAGATTCAAATCCATTTCATTATGAGCCTGGATTGGCAATAGAACTTGTTCTCTAAGTGAGGTCACTCTGCCATCCCAAAAGAATCTGTTGTTCCACATCATGTTGTGCAAAGGCATTGAATTGCGGGTCAGTATTTGACCTCTTATGCCTTTAGAAACCGATAAATTATCTGTAAAACCAAATACCTGACGGTGACAAGAGGCGCAACTTATACTGCTGTCCAAAGACATGATCGGATCATAAAACAACATTCGTCCAAGTGCCACTCCTTCTACAGTCAAAGGATTGTCTTGCTTAAATACGAATTGAGGGTACCACGGTTTGGATTCTAGAATATATGGCGTTGCAGTATATGTCTCCGATTGAACAACTGGGTCTTTTCTGCAACTTTTCACCAAAAGCATCAACATCAATACTGCAGCGATGCTGAGTTTATATTTCCATTTATTGAAAGCTTTCATAGGAGATTGTACCTGGTATATTTTTAATGAATTTATCCATGATTGGGTCAACATCGCCGCTGTGAGACACGTTGCCATCCAATTTCAAACTGAATTTGACCACATTGTCGAAATACTTATCAGCATTGACATTAAAAACAATTCTACTATTTTTTGCAATGGTGAATGACTCAACGAATGAGTGGTTTCTGACATTGACATCATTGGCTATATGGAACGAGAATCCATTGGTAGCTCCATTGTTTTGATAATAACCTTCCAAAATATTGAAGATGTATCCACCGGCCCAGCCCCAATGCATATCATTGACAGCGGGTTTCAAAGGATGATCGATGCTTCTCAGATTTGGATCGCTGTGATTGGTTGCAGAATCCAGACCTACCATGAACCTTATCGACTTATAAGCACCTTCTGGTACATTTTTAAGAATCACACTATCGCGACCGGTTCTTAATGACAAGTATCCATAAAACTCAGGGAAAGTAATGAATTTACCATCATTGGTCTCCAAAGTAAAATTGGACATGATGAATTTGATCTTGTCGAATGACACTGTATCTCCGGCACCGGTTATGCTCTGACCTGCCCAACTCAAAGGCTTGTCATCGAACATTGCATTGAATTTTAATACCAAATTTTTTCCTGATTCCGTATTGGGTTTCTCAGGTTCTGTTGGTTTACAAGCACTGAAGCTCATGACCAATAGAAGTGTAAGGATGCTGATATTTATTAAGATTTTCATTTGATGGATTGTTTAACGATTTTCTTTACGACTGTTTGTTGTTTGCCTATGATTCTGATGAAATAGACACCATCTGCCATTGAATGGGTGTTGATGGTTCCGAAATCACCTTTTGCTATACCTAGACCAAAATCACCATTACTTTCGAGTCTTCCGGTAAGGTCATATATTTCATAAGAAAGCACTTCAAAATCCTCTGCATTGATGTATATAAGATCTCCAAAAGGGTTTGGATAAATGGTCAAACCAGAAGCTTCACTAAGAGTGAAATGCTGAGTGAATCTTGCCAAAAGCCATTCCCGAGGATCAGTTTCCAGAGATTTGACTTTGAAATCCACTTCATATTCAACATTGAATACCGTGTCGGTAACCGGTACCCGAACGTTCAAATTCTTATTATTGCCAACAAAATTAAGCGGCAGTGGCACATTGAATGTTTTAACTGATGTGTGAGAAGTCTTTTGACTGATTTTAAGTTTCAATTTTTTACCTGATTGCGACCATGTGATGTCATAAGTAGGAAAGCCTTCTCCAAATATCCAATCGTTGAAATAATCATCCAAGTCGAGTCCTGAAACTTCTTCCATGTGTAATTTAAAGGCCAGATTACCGGCAAAACCATATTTGAGGTCGTTGTCGTTGAGGTAATTTCTCAGTCCTTGAAAAAATGAACTGTCGCCCATGAGCCATCTCAATTGATGCAGCACCAATGCTCCTTTCTGATAGGTGGTTCTGTAACTGAACAATTGATCGACATTAGATGTATCCTTTGCATAAACTGAACCATCCGGTTCTGACAAAACATCGTCTTTAAATGATTTCAATTGATTGATCCATTCGGCATCAGGCTTCAAGTAATCATAACAAAGCAGATTGGTATACGTAGCAAAACTTTCATTGAGCCAAATGTCTTTCCAAGTGGCACAAGTTATTTTATCACCAAACCACTGATGACCCAGTTCGTGTGCAATAAGATCATAATCGAAATTGGACATAAAACTCATGGTTTGATGTTCCATACCGCCACTCCACGAAAATTGAGCATGACCATAATGTTCTTTGCTAAAAGGATACTCTCCAAACAAGCTATCAAACAAATGGATCATAGGTCCGGTTTCAGAAGTTCTTTTTCTATTTACCGCATCATCATTGTGAGGGAATACATGGTGTATCACATCCAAGTCCTTGTTTATTGACAACAGTTTAACAGTGTCTTTGTAAATGTTGTATCTGGAAAACGAAACTGCTACCAGATAATTCACTATTGGATAGCGATGGCTGTAATGAAACATTCTTTTATTGCCATTTGAATTCACGGATTTCAATTTGCCATTGGCCACTGCAAAATAAGGTGTATCAACATTTAGGAGAAAGTCTATTGAATCTATTTTATCGATCAGATTTTCTCTGCAAGGCCACCAGTAATGTGCGCCATAAGGTTGAGACAAAGTAGAGATTGAAGGACCAGACGCATTGACATCTCTGAAATAGGCCCTTGTTGACATATTGGGAGTGCCATTATAAAAAACTGTGACGCTGTCTATTTGACCACTTAATATGACTGAAGGGAAATTGAATGTCAATAGATGTGTGAAATTGTGTGCATACATCAATTTATTCCCATGATAAATCACACTGTCGACCTTTAGTTCTTTTCTCAGATCGATTTCAAGTCTTGAAATATCAGCAGTGGTTTTGAAAGTCAAAGTCACACGTCCATCATCAATGCGACCATTGCTCATATTGGGTTGCAACTGCAACCTAACATGAATGAGATCGATGTTGCCTTGATTGGACCTTTTGGAGCTTTGCTTGTTGAGCATGGTGTACCTTGTTAATTCTTGTTTAGCTAAACTTTCGAGTTGAGGTTGAGCAGACAATTTGAAGGTAAGACACAATAAAAACAATAGTGTTGCAAGTTTGTACATGGAATAAATAACAAATATACGAAAAAAAAGATCTCAATTGCTGACAAAAGTCGGAAATTTGCACCTGAAATGAATGTATACACCCAATTAAAACTAAAGCCCGGCAAGGAGAAATCGATACAAAGGAAACACCCTTGGATTTTCAGCGGAGCACTCACAGCTGATATTCGTCAGTTTCCTGAAGGAGGCTTGGCTGAGGTATGTGACATCAATGGCAATTACCTGGGAACCGGATACATTCAACACGGCAGTATAGCCGTCAGGATCATCAGTTTCGAACAAATGGAAATTGATGTCGAGTTTTGGAAAAAACGAATAGAAAACAGCTTTCAATTGCGAAACACACTTGGCTTGATTGACAACGAACAAACCAATTGTTACCGCTTAATGCATGGAGAAGGTGATGGTGTACCCGGATTGATTGTCGATGTATATGCAGACACAGCTGTGATACAATGTCACACCAGTGGGATTTATAGCCAAATAGACAACATCAGCAAAGCCATTCAGGCAGTATTAGGCAATCGAATCAAAGCTGTATACGACAAAAGCAAAGAGACACTGCATGGAGCGGTTGAAGGCATAGGTAATGGTTTGTTATTCGGAGAAAAATCTGAAGGCATAGTAAAAGAAAATGGCCATCAATTCAAAGTCGATTGGGAAACCGGACAGAAAACAGGTTTCTTTCTTGATCAAAGAGACAACAGGGAATTATTGGGCAAATACGCCAAAGGCAAAACTGTATTGAACACTTTTGCCTATACAGGTGGATTTTCTGTTTATGCTTTAAAGGGCGGAGCCAGCCATGTTGATTCAGTGGATGTGTCAAAATTGGCCATAGAAACATTGGGACAAAACATGGAGATGAATGCCCCGGAATCGAGCAATCATAATGGTTATGCTGAAGACACTTTTAGTTTTTTCAAAAAATCTGAACAACAATATGACATCGTGATATTAGACCCTCCGGCTTTTGCCAAAAATATTGGTGCTAAGCACAATGCCATTATGGGCTATAAACGTTTGAACATAGAAGGCATTAAAAAAGTAAAAAAAGGTGGATTGTTGTTTACCTTCTCCTGTTCACAAGTGGTAGATGCTCACACTTTTCAGCAAACTATTTTTTCGGCAGGAATTGAATCAGGAAGAAACATGAGGATATTGCATCGCTTAACACAACCCGCCGATCATCCGGTCAACTTATTTCATCCGGAAGGCGAATATTTAAAAGGATTGGTCATTGAGGTGGAATGAACACCCAGGAGTTAGGAATTAGGATATAGGATTTAGGGAGTTCGTCTATTTGGCTACAAGAAAACTCAATTTGGCAACATTTAAAATCGGTCTTCAATTGAATTTTGCTGCCATCAAATTCAATTAACAAATGGACTTAACAAAAATTCAAATTCCCGAAAAGAACACAGAAAGTGTATTCAATTCAATGAGAGGTGTGCATGTTGCATTGAGAGTACCCAATTATGAAGCCAGTAAAAATTGGTATGTAGAAAAACTAGATTTCAGAGTGGTACATGAATGGCCATTTGGCGATCTTCAATTGGCTTATTTGGCACCACCAAATGACGATGACTTTTGGATAGAATTGCTGGCAGGTGCGAATCCGGGTCCTAAAGACGCCTATAACGACCTCAATGAAAGTTTGCATCCTTCCGGTTACCATCATTTTTGTTTGAACACAAATAGTGTTGATGAAACGCTTTTAGAACTCAAAAAAAGAAATGTTACCATCGTTGGCGAACCTTTTGATTTGCCGATCATTGGCAAAAGACTTGCATTTTTTGCCGACATTGATGGCAACCTGATTGAATTGGCTGAAACATTAAATTGATACAGCCTCCAAGGTGTATAGTCATTACAAGGGTTCACTATTAATATTTACTATGTGCTTTGGGTTCAAAATTTTAAAATACATGCTAAATTCGCATTTATGACCAAACAGGAAAAATTGCCACTGGTGTTCAATTCCATTTCTGAACTTCATAAAGCACTGGGACTACCAAAACCTTTGCATCCCCTGGTGAGTTTGGTGAACTATGCCGATATCAAAATACCGGATGAAGAAGTTCCAAAACTTTTGTTGTTAAATTTTTTCAAAGTATCATTTAAATTCAATTTTACCGGCAAGATAAGGTATGGCCAAGGATTCTATGATTTTAATGAAGGTGGATTGTGTTTTTATTCGCCAAATCAATTGATCGCAAGTGCCGAAGAAGGCTCTGATTATTCAGGATATACTCTGTTGATTCATCCTGATTTTATTCGCAACTATCCTTTAAGCAGTAAAATCAGAAACTACGGATTTTTCTCCTATACAACCAATGAAGGTTTATTCTTATCTGACAAGGAACGACAGATTCTAAGCACTGTATTCAATAACATACAAATTGAATTGAATACATATATAGATGAATTTAGCCAGGATGTTATGGTTTCACAAATAGAAGTTTTATTGAATTACAGCAATCGTTTTTATAAAAGACAATTCATCACACGAAAAGCTGTCAATAATGATCTATTGATTCAAATGGAACAAAATTTAGAAGAATATTTCAATAGCGACAAGAGTTTACAATTGGGTATACCCACGGTTGAATATCTTGCCAATCAGCTCAATATGTCGCCCCGCTACCTCAGTGATATGCTAAGATCATTAACAGGGAAAAATGCCCAACAACACATACATGAGCGATTGATTGAAAAAGCTAAGGAATATTTATCTACCACCAATCTGAGTGTTTCAGAAATAGCCTATCAATTGGGTTTTGAGCATTCTCAATCATTCAACAAAAGTCTTTCTCTGTCTTTCTCAGTGTAATTTGCCACTTTGTTAATGTCAAAATTGCTGTAAGCTTCTCTGAAAGATATTTCCTTTTTAAGGATGGTTTCCCAACTCAATCCGGCTTGGTTGATTTCTAAAA
>DASWYG010000046.1:0-3832 GCA_036405075.1 Bacteroidia bacterium
AGAGATCTGTTTGGGTTCCATTCTTTTCATAATGGTTTTGATGTCAGAAGGCTTTTGTTCTTCCATCAAATTGAAAAGCACAAAATAAGATTCCAAGGTAGATTTATACTGGATCATAGAATCCATTGAATTTCTCAATAATTGTTGTTTTTCAGCAAATTGCATTTGCATGGTGTAAGATTTTATTGCATCCGATTCAGATGAAATTTGACTCTCTAAAGCACCCAACTCATTGCTCAATTTTGAAAACTGACGAAGGTATTGGTACAGACTAACCGAACTTCCAACATTGTTGCCGTTCAATTCATAATTCAAACCGTTGGTACCTGAAAGTATTTTGAGGTTGTATGTTGAATTGTTTTCTGTGATTAATGGTACGGCTGAACTGGCGCTGTATTGTACATAGATGATGCCTTTTTCTTTAAGAGAGCCTTTGAAAATGAATTTACCATTTTCATCTGTTCTGGTCGAATCAATAAAAGTCAAATTGTTGTATCGGAATTGACTGACGACAATAAGATGTTTGGAATACCCTTCCAATTCACCATTGATGGTGAAATTTACTTTAGCAGCAGGTTTAGCAGGCGTTGCTTTTTTAGCTGCTGCTGGAGTTTTAGACGCTGTTCCGGTACTGCCCGACTTTTTAGCAGGAGTTTTAGCCGGTCCATTTTGAGCATTGACCAAAATCAAGCAAGCGGCAATGATTGAAAGTGTAACGTATTTGAACATTATGCAAATTTAATTCTTTTCGGATTGTATTATTCTATTTATTTCTGCTTCTAAAAGACGCAATTTAGGAGTATTAGGTTGTATAAGTAATCTTTTTATACCTGCTGCTTCTGCTGCGAGCATGTCTCTTTCTGTATCACCTATCATTAAGCACAATTCAGGGTTAAGTTGGTGCTTGGCTATAGCTTTTTCAAGCATTCCGGGCTCAGGTTTTCTGCACAAGCACTTTCCTTTTATTGGATGATGGGGACAAAAATAAATATCATCTATAACTGTATCAGCTTTTTCGCAGGCATCGATCAACAGCTGGTGGAAACTTTTCAATTCATCTACTGTATATAAACCTTTGTCGATTCCACCTTGATTGGTGATGATGATGACTTTGAAACCATTGTTTTTTGCCAATTGTATGGATTCAACACTGTCTTGAAGTATTTCGAAATCTTCAATCTTGCACACATAGTCACCGATTTCACGGTTTAGTACACCATCCCGGTCGAAAAAAATTGCTTTCTGATTCGTCATCTATTTTTAAACCTACAAATAAAATGCTAATTTGCACCGTTTTTATATAATTTTTATTGATTTGTCGAACAACGTAGTCATTATCCCGACTTATAACGAAAAAGAAAATGTAGAAGCCATAATCCGAAAAGTTATGTCGCTTCAGCCTGATTTCGAAATTCTCATTGTAGACGATAATTCTCCGGATGGTACTGCTAATATAGTACGCCAATTGCAGGTAGAATTCAATGGCAGGTTACACATGCTTGAACGAAAAGAAAAAAATGGTTTAGGAACTGCTTATATAGCAGGATTCAAATGGTGTTTAGACAAATCATACAAGTACATTTTCGAGATGGATGCTGATTTCTCTCACAATCCGGATGATTTGCCAAAATTGTTGAGTGCCTGTACCGATCAAAATGCAGGATTAGCTGTAGGTTCGCGTTATATTACCGGAGTAAATGTGGTGAATTGGCCAATGAGCAGAGTCATCATGAGTTATTATGCAAGTGTTTATGTTCGTTTTATAACAGGCATGACAATCAGAGATGCAACAGCGGGTTTTGTTTGTTACTCAAGAGAAACTCTGCAGTCAATAGAATTAGATAAGATAAAATTCAAAGGTTATGCCTTTCAAATTGAAATGAAGTTCAAAGCATTTCTAAAAGGCATTAAAATAGTTGAAGTGCCAATCATTTTTACAGATAGAACACTTGGAACTTCAAAAATGAGTAAGAAAATATTCAGAGAAGCTTTCTTTGGTGTAATAGAATTGAAATTGAAAAGTCTATTTAGAAAAAAATGACACACAATGAAGAGATAGCTGCATTGAGAATGGATTATAGAAAATCCGAATTACTGGAAAGTGATGTGGATGCTAATCCCATTCATCAGTTCAGAATTTGGTTTGACAATGCCATGAATGCCGAAATACCTGAACCCAATGCGATGTGTTTGAGTACAGTGTATGGCAACAAGCCAGATAGTCGCATAGTGCTTTTAAAGGCCATTAAAGAAGCCGGATTTGTATTTTATACCAATTATCACAGCAGTAAAGGCCTTCAAATTGAAGCAAATCCAAATGTCAGTCTGAACATTGTTTGGTTGGAATTGGAAAGACAAATTCGCATAAGTGGGGTTGCCAAAAAATTAAGTGCTGAAGAAAGTGATATCTACTTTAACTCTCGTCCATTCGAAAGCAGAATAGGTGCTATAGTCAGTTCGCAAAGTGAAAGGGTAGAAAGCAGAGATGTTTTAGAAAAGGAACTTGAAAAAGCAATGATCAAGTACAAAAATGAAACCCCTGTAAGACCCGCCAATTGGGGTGGATATATAGTTGAGCCTACGGAAATAGAATTTTGGCAAGGTAGAACAAGCCGTTTACACGATCGTCTTCAATACATCAAGAATGGAGACAGGTGGGAAATATTTCGATTGTATCCTTAATTTGATTTAATTTTAATTTTACGATTAAAGAATGACTGGTTTGTGCTTACAGCTCATGACCCATCTTTTCTTTTTTCGTATTCAAGTAACTTTGATTGTGTTGATTTGGTATGGTAACAATAGGAATGTTCTCGACAATTTCTAAGCCATAACCGATTAGACCGGTGCGTTTTTTAGGGTTATTGGAAATGAGTTTCATTTTAGAAACACCCAGTTCTCTTAATATTTGAGCACCAATTCCATAATCCCTTTCATCCATTTTAAAACCCAATTCCAGATTGGCATCAACTGTATCCATACCTTCTTCCTGAAGTTTATAAGCTTTCAGTTTATTGAGTAAGCCAATCCCTCTGCCTTCCTGATTCATGTACAAAACAACACCTTTACCTTCTGTTTCGATCATGTGTAAAGCAGCATGCAGTTGTTCTCCACAATCACAACGACATGAACCAAAGATATCACCGGTCATGCAACTGGAGTGTACTCTTACCAAAATGGGTTCATCTTTGTTCCATTCACCTTTTCGGATGACCAAATGCTGAGTACCGTCTGTGATTTGAGAATATGCGATCATTTCAAAATTACCGTAACTGGTAGGCATATTCACGGCTATTTCGCGTTTAACATGACTTTCGTTTTTGATACGGTATTTTATAAGGTCTTCAATAGAAACAATTTTAAGATCAAATTTTTTAGCGATAACTACCAATTCCGGAAGACGTGCCATTTCTCCATCTTCTTTTAATATCTCAACAATGCAACCGGCCGGTTCAAAACCTGCAAGTCTTGCAAAATCTATTGCAGCTTCGGTATGGCCTGCTCTTTTGAGAACGCCTTCCTTTTGAGCTTTAAGCGGAAAAATATGTCCGGGACGAGCCAAATCTGATGATTTAGTGGTTTTGTTGATAAGGGCTTGAACAGTTTTGCTTCTGTCGGAAGCAGAAATACCGGTTGTAGTACCATGTCCTTTTAGATCTACAGAAACTGTGAAAGGCGTTTCATATAAAGAATCGTTACTGCTCACCATCATGTCGAGGTCGAGTTCTGAGCATCTTTCAGGTAAAATTGGCACACAGATTAAGCCTCTGCCTTCCTTTGCCATAAAGTTGATCATCTCCGGGGTGACATTTGCCGCAGCAGTTAAAAAATC
>DASWYG010000047.1:0-3982 GCA_036405075.1 Bacteroidia bacterium
TTCAAAATATCGGTATTGGAATTATGGCTTATTCATTATTTTTGTCGAAATAGAATTAAAGTATGGGACTAGATATGAGGCCAATAGGCAAACCATTACCAGGCAAAGAAGAAAGGTTCAAAGAAATATTCAATTCGATCATTGGAAACAATGAAACTACTGATGAAGCTTTGATAGAAGAGTGGTTCAATATTCAGACTTCAAGTTATGAAACGATCAAAGCTCCAATGGTTGGTAGGGATGACGTTGCCAACACATGGATCAAAGAAAGGTATCAGGAATCTGATAAAAGTGTGAGCGAGAGTGAATTCATAGAACACTACAATGGATTCTATGTCATTGAGCTCTCTCCTTATGCAGATGCAGTACCAATTTATTGTAATCCTGAACAGGATGCCAATGTATTCAGAGGTCAATTTTTATCTGATTGTATGGACATATTGGACAATGAACTTTTAAATGAGGCCTGGGTATCTAAACTCGCCGAAGACACTTTGGACTATGGCAAAAGGTTGCTCAATGCGACCGATGCTGTGGCATTGGCCAACAATCTCACCCACCTAAAAGATCAAATAGAAGCTCCGGGAGAAGATTGGGAATCATTGGAAAACAAGTTGCACATTTTGTATTCTCTTTCCAGGTGGCTGATCTTTTATGGACAAAACGGTCATGGGTATGAAGCAGATTTTTGAACTTACCTATATCACCTTAATAAATAAACTGAAATGAAAAACAATATCTCATCAACATCAGCCTTACTTATTATTGTCTGCCTATTTATGACAATTGCTTGTAAAGATAAGACTCAAAACAATCAAGAAGAGAGAGGCAAAAACACCCCATTAAATGTTGACACCACAGGTTATTCACTGAATGCCATCAAGTCATTACATCAAAGACTGACCGTAAAATATCAAGATAAATCACTAGCAGACTATATCCTTTCAAATCCAAATAAAGTAGACTCAACACACTATACGGTTTATCTTTTACCTTTTGGCAATATGAAGCCTGAGGTAGAGAACATCATCAAAGAAGAAGTCAGGTATCTGGAAGCATTTCTGCAATTGAAGGTTAAAGTACTCCCGAATATTCCTTATGATTCCATTAAAAACATTGCATCAGTGGAGACGCGAATGGTTCCTCAGGATGATTACAACTATTTCACAGGCAAAAAAGGTGAGATCAAACAATTGAGGGAACAGATCAATGCGCGTTCATTTATCGACAAAGTACTCAAATCGAGAAAACCTGCTGATGCAGTAGCCATTTTAGGCATAACCGAACACGACATCTATCAACCTAAATACAATTATTTGTTTGGATTGTCTGAACTGAAATCTGGCCTCGGTGTTGTTTCCACTTTCAGAATGATTGATTATGGAGAACACACAAAATATAACATAAGAAAAGTTGTGAGCAAACAGATCGTTAATATGTTTTCAATAGACAATGTGAAGGATTACAGATGTGTTTTGAATTACCACAACGATGATGAAGAATTGGCTAAAGGCTCCTTTGATCTATCGCCGGCTGCTTTAGAAAAATTGAAGTATGCCACAGGATTGAAATATGAAAAACGATTTTCTGAATTGCTCTTCTTTTGGCTACTAGAGAGAAACAAAGAAGAGACCAAATATTACAAAAAATGTTTGGAATTGCTGAAATACAAACCAATTCAATCTTTCACAAACTAACACATCCATTATAGAGTTAGAAAAATAGAAAGCACCATGAGTCAACTTTTATTAAACAACATACAAAAGCACATTCAATTGACCGATGAGGAGAAATACATGTTGCTGTCGATCACCATACCAAAAAAGTTAAAAAAGAGACAATTTTTAATACAGGAGGGAGATGTAAGCAAATATTCAGCATTCATCATCACCGGCTGTTTGAGATCATATTTTGTTGACAGCAATGGGTTTGAGCACATTTTACAATTTGCAATAGAGGACTGGTGGATCACAGACATGATGAGTTATACTTCACAAAAGCCAGGCAGATTGAACATTGATGCATTGGAAGACACAGAATTGTTATTGATTTCTCGGGAAGATCAATTGGCTTTATTTGAAAAATGCCCAAAATTTGAAAAGTATTTTAGAATCATAACTGAGAATGGTATGGTGAGCAATCAGCAGCGTTTATTAGACAATTTGAGTTTACCAGCAATAGAGCGATACAAAAATTTCACAAAAAAGTACCCTTTATTTCTACAGCGCATTCCTCAGCTTCAAATAGCTGCTTATCTTGGCATCACCCCTGAATTCCTAAGCAAGATCCGTCATCAAATGCTTAAGGATTAAGGATTCAGGATATAGGGCAAAGGGGGGCTAAATATCCCACAATTATATTATCTAAATTTTCTCTATCTTATATCCTAATACCTAAATCCTAACTCTTAATCTAGATTAAGATTTTTTCTTAACCTACTTCAATGCACAGGGTTGTGAACGAGTGTAATTTTGTACCATAAAATTTTAAACATCATGGCTCAATACAAAATTGATCAATCACACTCAGACATTACCTTTAAAGTAAAACATCTGATGATTTCTACCGTTACAGGTACATTTTCTTCATTCGACTCTTCATTCCAATCTGAAGCTTCTGATTTTTCAGATGCTAAAATCAGCTTTGAAGCAGACATCGAAAGTATCAGCACCAACAACGAACAAAGAGACGGTCACTTAAAAAGTGCTGACTTCTTTGATGCAGCCAATCATCCTAAATTGGTATTTACAGCAGGTGGAATGACCAAAACCGGCGACAATCAATACGAAATTCATGGTGACATGAACATCAGAGGAACTGTAAAACCAGTTACTTTAAAGGCTGAATATCTCGGCAAAATGACAGATTTCTACGGCAATGAAAAACACGGATTTGAAATCAGTGGAAAGATCAACCGCAAAGAATTCGGATTGTCTTGGGATGCCATCACCGAAGCTGGTGGTGTAGTGGTTTCTGACGAAGTGAAATTAGCCGTTAACGCGCAATTCCAAAAAATTTAAAAATTTTCAAAACATTTTAAAAGATGTTTTGTCTTTAATTATTCAAAGTCCACAGTTAAAGCTCAATAAAAAAAGGGAACCGAAAGGTCCCCTTTTTTATTTACATGTGGAAATCGCGGAGTCAGTTATTGTGTATATTATCTTTGAACAATATCACCTTGTGTAGTGTATAATAACGCCACAAGATCATCTACCAATTGTTTGTTGTTTTGAGCCGTAACACCATTTTTAGCTAATCCCATACCGATGTCACCAACAAACTTATCAAAGTCAGCTTTGTTGGCTTTCATTCCCATACGATTGTTTTTGGACGGATCATGTGCATCCTTCATGTTCAAACCTTTGTAGGCGTAATTTGAATTCTTGCAACCGGTTGCGGTACACATAAAATCTGTGAAATTTTTACTCAAAGTTGTTAAACCGGAAGTATTACCATTGCCCAATTCAGCAAACAATACAGGGAAGTAACCTGCCAATTGAGCATCTCCTGCGATCACCAAAATCGAACTGTCAACAACTGATCTCAATGTCAATCTTCCCTTTTCAATCATTTGCCCAGAGTTTGCAGGATCATTGACCATCATACTGCCACCCACTCGTTCATACAAAGTAGGAGTTGTGTTGGTGTTGTTTGTGGTCATTTCTTCTTCTTTTTTGCACGAGGTACTCATAATGAGTGCAGCGGTAGCCACCATCAGTGCCATTTTGTTAAATTTTTTCATATATATACTGTTATTTAAAAAGTTTCTCCATACCTGAACTTACAGAAGCCATAAATCCTTTGTCTTCCATACCTGCAGGACATCCATTTGCCATTTGTTCTTCATTGACTTTATAAAGTTCAGCTTTCAATGGCCATTTTGCTTGAATCGCATTGTAAACACTTGCGGCTGATTGTGATTTGCTCATAAATGTGTAAACCAAAACATCGTCCTTAACATTGAAATAAACACTTTTTACGC
>DASWYG010000048.1:0-19788 GCA_036405075.1 Bacteroidia bacterium
TGAAAAACAGAAAGCAGGCATATTTTCTCATCAGTACATTTGTGGTGCCATTTTTATTGATGAGTTTCGTGTTTACTAAACTCAGCCACGCTAAATATCTGATATTTCTTTATCCGGCATTCTTATTGAGTGCTGCTTATGGCATTTATTATTTTGCTTATGGTGTATTGAAATTGATCGATAAAAATATGTTCAGCGAAACATCCGGCAAATACGCCATTGTTTGCAATATAGCATTTTTGTTATTGGTATACGGCACAATCAGAAAAGACGAAATGAAAACCATGTTGACCACAGAAAAACACGGAAGTTTGGTGAATCAAAATCTGGCAGAGATTTCATTCGTTAATTGGAAGCAACCTTGTCAATACCTCAACGACAACAGGAAACCGAATGACGTTGTGATGGCAACAGTTCAGGTAGCACCAAAATACTACCTTGGTTTAGATACAGTGATTTGGTTCAGACAATTACATTTGAATCCAAAATGGAATGCCAATTCTAAAACTGAAGAGAAATATGTTTTGAATGAGCCTGACAATCAGGCCAACAGCGCCTATACTTATGACCAATTGGTAAAGACCTATAACAACAACAGCAGAGGTTGGTTATTGGCCGATTATTATTTCGATAATGCCTTAACTGACCCAAGGGCCAAACAGTTTGTAGAAGAAAATTTTACCTATCATTTTGATGCCAGTCAGGATGGGGGTGTAAAAGTATTCAGTTGGGACAAATCAAAACCAAAAGCTTACCAAAGTTCATTCGTTATTGAGTTGGGTAAAAATGACCACAACACAGCCTCTATGCCATTGAATTTTAATATGAATCCAATGAATGGTGTTCAAAAAGTCAATGTTGCTTTCCTTACTCAGGGTATAGACAGTGACAATGAAGCTTATGTGATCATCAATGACAAACAAATTGCCATAAAATCAAATGGCAAGCCGGATAAAATAGAAACCAATGTCATTGAAGTGCCGGCGAATTATTTTGTAGCAGGCAGCAACAAAGTTCAATTTGCTTACAATGATGACGAATCGAATGGCGATATGACCAAAGGTTTTGTCATATTCAATATGGTGGTCAGGTAAAATGCTGATTTTCGTCAGTTGAATGAATTGAAATTCAGCCTAGATTTGCATTATGTTGATAGAAGTAAATGGCAAAATGCAAGTAAAGGAAATTAAAAAGCAATTTCATTATTGGTTTCCTAATTTGAAAATTGAGTTTTTCAGAACTGAACATTCGGGGAACGAGGCTCAGTCTAAATCAGAGCAATTGTCCAACGAATTTTTCATACACGATTTAGAAGGCGTTAAGTCTGGGGATTTTCAGTTTGAAAGCAATATGACTGTAAAAGCTTTTGAGGATAAATTCAGAGACGAGTTGGGTTTGCATGTTCAGGTTTTCAGAAAATCAGGTGCGGTGTATATAGAGACCACTAAATCCGATTCAATGACATTGGAGCAGGCAGAAGGAGAGGCTTCATTGATACCCGGTTCAAATGAAGATGAGCCTGAGGATTTAACTGACAGAGATAAGTGGGAGTGATTTTATTTGCAGTTAAAGTGCAATAAATCAAACACATAATCGCAAAACCGCTTTCATCGTTCAAACTTTAATTTTCAACAAAATTCTGACAAACTGTCATGAATATTGGTTATCTTTGCAGCCCTGCAAATGGAAACCACGGTATTAAATCAAACGGAAACAATTACGAATGTTTCAAAGAAACATTTTTATATAGAGAGTTATGGTTGTGCAATGAATTTCAGCGACAGCGAAATCATTGGTTCAATTCTAAGTGAACATGGCTACGAGCACACCAACGATGAGTATGGTGCTGATGTCATATTTCTCAACACTTGCGCTATTCGCGAAAATGCTGAGAAGACCATCAGAGACCGACTCAAACAACTCAGAAACAACAAAAAGAAAAATTCAGAACTCATCATTGGCGTTTTGGGATGTATGGCTGAAAGACTGAAAACCAAATTGCTCGAAGAAGAGAAATTGGTAGACGTTGTGGCCGGTCCCGATTCTTATCGCGATTTACCCAAATTGGTAGCAGAGGTTGAGGACGGCAATAAAGCCATCAATGTGCTTTTGAGCAGAGAGGAAACCTATGCTGAAATCTCTCCAATGAGATTAAACACCAATGGTGTGTCGGCGTTTATCAGTATCATGAGAGGATGCGACAACATGTGTTCATTCTGTGTGGTCCCATTTACAAGAGGTCGTGAGAGAAGCAGAGACCCTGAAAGTATAGTCAATGAAGCCAGACAATTGAGTGAAGCAGGGTATAAAGAAATCACGCTTTTGGGTCAGAACGTAGACAGTTATTTATGGTTTGGCGGTGGTCCGAAAATAGAATTCAAAAACGCAGATGAGAAGACCAAATCGGAAGCGGTAACTTTTGATAAATTACTTGAAAGAGTAGCTTTGGTTGATCCAAATATGCGTGTGCGATTTAGTACTTCGCATCCTAAAGACATCAGCGATGATGTTTTGTATGTGATCAAAAAGTACGATAACATTTGCAATTACATTCACTTGCCTGCTCAAAGCGGTAATACCAGAATACTGGAGGAAATGAACAGAACATATACCCGTGAATGGTATTTGGAAAAGGTTAAGCGAATCCGTGAGATCATTCCGGAATGCGGTATCAGTTGTGATATCATTGCAGGATTTTGCAGTGAAACAGAAGAAGAACATCAGGACACATTGAGTTTGATGGCCATTAGCAAATTTGATTTCAGCTATATGTACAAATACAGTGAAAGACCCGGAACATTGGCTCAAAAGAAAATGCAGGATGATGTACCGGAAGCTGTTAAATCAAGAAGATTATCGGAAATCATAGATTTACAAAACAAGATGTCGCTTGATAACAATCAGGCTTATATAGGGAAAGTGGTACGGGTATTAACCGATTCATTGTCAAAGAAAAGTGTTGATGATTTATCGGGCAGGAACGACCAAAACATCAAAGTGGTATTTCCTAAAGGAGATCATAAAATTGGTGAGTTTGTAGATGTATTGATAGAGAGAGTAACCACCACAACGTTAATCGGAAAAGCAATCAATTAATGGAACTGCAAAGCATTAAAAACAGGTTTGAGATAGTTGGCAATTCACCTTCGCTCAACCACGCTCTGGAAACAGCTATTAAAGTAGCTCCTACAGATATGAGTGTTTTGATCACAGGTGAGAGTGGAGTAGGTAAGGAATCATTTTCAAAAATCATACATGCATTGAGTTTGCGCAAACATGGCAATTTCATTGCGGTAAACTGTGGTGCAATTCCGGAAGGCACCATTGATTCAGAATTATTCGGACATGAAAAAGGATCTTTTACAGGTGCTACAGATGCCAGAAAAGGGTATTTTGAAGCTGTAAATGGAGGTACTATATTTTTAGATGAAGTTGGAGAATTGCCATTGGGAACACAAGCCCGATTGTTGAGGGTTCTTGAAAATGGTGAATTCATAAAAGTGGGTTCATCTAAAGTACAAAAAACCAATGTAAGGGTAGTGGCTGCAACCAACAGAGATTTGTTGGAAAGAGCCAATCAAGGCAAATTCAGAGAGGATCTGTACTACCGTTTGGCAACAGTGCCCATCAGAGTTCCAAAACTCAGTGAACGCAAAGAAGACATCAATTTATTGTTTAGAAAGTTTGCGACTCAATTTTCAGAGAAAAACCATTCACCGGTGATTCAACTTGATGGTGAAGCTCAAAGGGTTCTTGCAAATTACAACTGGCCGGGTAACATCAGGCAATTGAAAAATATCACTGAACAAATTTGTGTTTTAGAATCCGATAATCAAAACATTGATGCTGATACAGTAAGAAGGTATTTACCGGTAACTGAATCGTATTTGCCATTGGCATTTGCAGGTCAGGATCACTCTGGTAGTATGCAGGGAATGAGTGAACGCGATATCTTTTATAAGTTTTTGATTGACATGAAAAAGGATGTCAGTGATTTAAAAAGGATTGTAATGGGCTTGGTTGAAAGCAGTGGAAACAGAGATGAATTCATCAAAAACAATCAGGATGAAATCAATCATGTTTTATACAAGGATACGCATTTTGAAGAGCCATTTGAAAAACCGGTCATCATTCAGCCAGGGGTTGTTCAACCCATCATCAGGAACAATGTGATCGATGTGCAGCACATAGAAGAACAAGATAACATCAGCAATACCATTGCCGATCAGGAATTGGAAATGATCAGAAAGGCATTGTTGAGGAATAAAGGAAAAAGAAACAGGGCAGCTAAAGAGCTTGGTATTTCTGAACGCACTTTGTATAGGAAAATCAAGCAGTTTAATTTGGAGTCGATATGAGAAAATACAGCACATTTTTAGTTTTGTTGTCATTTACACTTGTTGGCTGCAAGTCATGTAAATATACTTTTTCGGGCATCAATATTCCACCCGATGTTAAAACCATCAGCATACAATATTTTAACAACAAGGCATCCTTGGTTAACCCAAGTTTGAGTCAAAAGTTCACCGAACAACTTAAAGATAAATTTTTGAGGGCAACGAGTTTGGCAGTCGTAAACAATGAAGGAGACTTTAAAGTTTCTGGTGAAATTGTAGATTATAAAATTCAACCGGTAGCAAGTAGTTCAACTACAGGCGCACAGAAGAACAGGTTTTCAATGTCAGTAAAGGTCAATTTCGAATGCCCTAAACACAAGGAAATGAACTTTAATCAAACAATTGAAAAGTTTCAAGAATTTGACGCATCGCAAAGTTTTCAATCATTGGAAAACACATTATCAGAGGAAGTGAGTACTCAGATAATTCAAGAGATTTTTAATAAAATTGCACTTAAATGGTAGTCGGACATGAACATTGAGAGATTGAACAGTATTTATAAGGACATTCGCTTAGCCGATAAAAGTGATATCGACAACATCAAACAGTTGACGGTAGATTTTCCTTTTTACAGTTTACCTTATGTCATACTCTCCAAGTACTATTATCAAACGGAACACTATAAGTTTGAAGACATGTTGAGACAAGCTGCTATGCGTGTGAAAGACCGCAAAGTGCTTTACAACTACATTCACGAAACGGATACGGAAGTACCTGTTAAAATAGAAACAAAGACAGAGATCGTTGAAGAGAAACTGAGTTCAGTTGAAGACTTTTTGAGTGACATGGAGCTGGAAACTTCTCAAGCTGAAGATATTGCAGTTATCCATGAACAGGCACCAGTTCCAATTGAAAAGGAAGAGTTTTTGGAGAGCAGTGGGCTGGTAACAGAAGAATTCTTGACTGAGCCGGCACAATCAGAACCGTTGGTAACAGATGAATCCAATGAATTTACACTTCATGGTCAATCAGAAGAGCTTGTAATTCCTGAAGAGGAATCGAAGACATTTGATCCAATTGGTGAGGAAATCGAAACAGAGTTTTCTTTCTCACATGCCTTTTCAATAAATAAAGAAATTGAAGTTGAGGAAATTGCTGAACCAATTGAAACCGAGGAAAAGGAGGAGATTAAAACAGAGCAGCAAGAAATGGCGCCTGATTTAGAGACTGAAAAACAAGAAGCGGAGAAAGAAGAAGAGACACTAGGTGAGGAGTTGCGCCAAATTGTAGATGATAATTTGAGAAAATATCCCATTTATAGTTTGGAAACCCATTTCAAAGAATCAGAAGAAATAGAAGAAAAGGACTTGGCTGTTGAGGATGAAGATGATCCGGGAAAAGACTTTTTTGCATGGCTCAATTCACCTAAAAACAAGCAAAAGCAAGTTGTTCTGGTCGACGAAGTGCAAGAGATTGAAGAAGAGGAGTTTACAGTATCAGACAAAAGGATAAACACCAATGTCAATTTGGATCTGATCGAAAAATTCATTCAATCAAACCCACAGATCACCAGACAAAAGAAAGAATTTTTCAATGCTGAAAATATGGCTAAAAAGAGTGAAGTTAATGATTTAGAAATAGTTACAGAGACATTGGCCAATATTTATTTAGAGCAAGGAAATTACGATTTGGCGATAAAGGCTTACGAAAAATTAAGTTTGCAAAATCCCTCAAAACAGACGTACTTTGCAGACCTTATTGAAAAAATAAACAAAGAAAGGAAATAACTATGTTGAGTTTTATATTAATAATCGGAATAATTGCAGCCACTTTAATGATATTGATCGTGCTTATCCAAAACCCTAAAGGGGGAGGACTT
Source organism: Bacteroidia bacterium (assembly GCA_036405075.1). GTDB lineage: Bacteria > Bacteroidota > Bacteroidia > NS11-12g > UBA955 > JABMMZ01. The sequence continues at coordinate 6,217 of DASWYG010000048.1, forward strand.
GCAGCGAATTTTTCATCCAGCAATCAAATTTTTGGAGTAAAACGTACTTCTGAAGGTGTAGAGAAACTGACTTGGTTATTTGCTATTGTTATACTTGCTGTTTCATTGTTGGCAAGCACCTACAATGGATCTAAAGGAACTGAAAGTTCAAAAAACACTGAGATCGAAAATTTGATCAACAAATCAGGTAAAGCTAAGTAAGCTTTATTGAACTGCGTAAACCAGCCCTAATTTTATATTCTTATTAAATATCTGACCGCCATGAACGCCGTCAGCATCGAATGATTTAAAACTCATATCGAGTTGTGCATTGATGCCAAATTTGCCTTTCAATAAAAACGAAAAGTTGTTTTGCAGGTACACCTGAGTACCATTCGAGTTTTTGTTAGATCTGTTTTGGTCAACAAACATAAAGTCGTAACCTGCCAGTGTGGTATAGGTCAGCCATTCTTTCATTTTGATTTTTATCCCTATAACTGAACCAATATTAAAAGCATCAATCACACCTTTGGCCTTTTGTTGAGGCGAGCTGTAAAAGGTTCTAGAATCCAGGTTAACACCAAGGCCTAAACTGAAATCATCGCCTCTTACTATGTTCCAGCCATAAGTAGCTGTGAATACAGGTAGATCATATCCAAGAATTTTGGTTGTATCGGAGAAGTTAGCACTGTCCTTAGTACCTTCAACTAAATATCGAATCAACCAGGTAGCATCCATTCTAAAGAAACTGGGTTCTTTGAATTTCACATAATTGAATGTTAATCCGGAAGTACTGATGTTTCTACCTCTTTCGGTAATGGTTTGTGGAACTGCTCCTGCCTGAAGAAAATTTAACATGGTGATTTTCTCTTGTGCCATTGAATTCAAGGCAACTAAAATCAGAATGAGTGCGCAAAAATGTCTCATGTATATAGGGTTTAGCGCAAATATACATGTGGCATTTACCCATGAACAATACTGCAAATGAGTTAAATTATGCTTTTAGGTTTACATAGATGTTGTAAAGTGATTGGAGATCAGGCATTTTTCTCAATTTCCATTCTGCCGGATAAAGGTTGTTGATTCGGTTTCCTGCAAATTTCCCCAATCCCAGCGGCAAATTCATGTATTGTAAGACCAAATGACCTTTCTCTGTACCCGAATGTCTTACAGGTTCTTTATTGAGGTATTTCAAAGCATTCAACTGATCCAATTCAATGCTTAAGAATGCCTCTTCATTGTATAAGTTAGAAAACGGCAAATACTCAGATGCTGCGGTTAATTTTTCGGTTTTCACAGCAATTTTTTGACCTATACTAAAGGTATGAATGGCAGACAGTTCAGCTTCATAAAATTCAAATAGATTTTGTGGCATTGCAAGCACATCTCCATTGTATTCAAAAAAAGGCATTTCTTTTTTGAGAAGCGTACTTAAAAAACCATCGGTTTTAATGGGTTTTAATTTTGATTTACCTCTACCCGATTTGAATGAAACTTCTTGCTTGTTCTTGAGCAATGCGATAAAGAAACCTTCTGATTTTTCTAAATGAGGGTAAACCTGGAATGTGTCTGTTAAATTTTGATTTACTTCAAATACTGTTCTTTCAAAACCCTTTGATTCCAAGTATTCAACTTGAGATTCATTTTCACCTTTGTTATAGGTACATGTGCTGTATATGACATAACCATTAGGATTTAGCATTTGAGCAACATTGTCGAGTATGCGTTTTTGACGAAGTTCGCAGGTTTTAACATTCTCTTCCGACCATTCATTGATGGCTTCAGGGTCTTTTCTGAATAAGCCTTCACCACTGCATGGCGCATCAACCAATACAATATCAAAATGGAGATTTGATTTTACAAAATCTTCGCTATCTGCATTTGTCACAACCGTATTTGCATAGCCGAAGCGGCTCAAATTTTCATGTAAGACACTTACTCTTGATCGAATAACTTCATTGGACACCAATATGTCATCGGGATTCATAAGCGATACCAGATGAGTAGATTTACCACCGGGAGAGGCACAAAGGTCCAAAACAATTACAGGTCGGTTAAAATGTTTGCGAGCAGCTTTAAACGCCTGTTCTATGAGCATACTGCCAGCTTCCTGTACATAGTAAACGCCTTGGTGCCAGGCCGGATCGGAGGCAAATACAGGTCTTTGATCGAGATAATAACCATATTCAGACCATTTTACTCTTTCAGCATTTAAATGGGCTTTGAATTTTGATGGATTGATTCGAATGGATACAGGTGCGGTTAAACTTAGAGCATTTGTAAATGATTCGTATTCTTGGGGTCCCAAGATTTCGAGCATTCTTTTTTCAAAAGGCGATGGGAAGTTCATTTTTTAGTCAGTGTGATGCCACCTAAAATGAGGGCCATACCTCCCATTTGAAAAACACCTATAGGTTCGCCATCAATAATGCCCCACATAAAGGCAAAGACAGGAATTAAATAAGTAACAGAAGAGGCAAATAAGGCAGATGTGTTTTTTATCAATTCATTGAATAAAATGAGTGTTATGGCTGATCCAAGTACACCCAAGATAAAGATAAAGCCCAAAGATTTAAGAGCTGATGGATTAGAAACGGCGTCAACGGTACCGGTTGCCAGTCCTATGATCAATGCAGGAACCGCAATGATGGTAAGTGGAATCATGCTGTTGACAATGGGTGATAAATGTCCCAATTTTGATTTGATGATATTGACATTGATACCGTAAAACATGGCTGCCAAAGTCACTTTGAGGCAGGGTACAATAAAGTCATGTTGAAATGCAACACCTCCTTTATTACGTGTAAATATGAGAGACAGTGCACCAACCAATCCTATGGCTATACCAAGAAATTGTTTGACTTTAAACAATTGAGAAAACAAGATAACACCGGAAATAAGTGCAAAGAAAGGGGTTAATGCATTTAATGCACCCGAATAAGAACTGGGCATTTCTGTATTGGCGCTTGCAAATAAATAGGCCGGAATCAAGTTGCCCAGTGTTCCTGCCAAGGCTAAAAATATCCAGTCTTTGCGTTCAATTGTTTTGAAGAATTTAACAAAGAAGAAGACAGCTACAGAACCGGCAAAAACCAATCTTAGTGAAGCGACTTGCCAATAGTTGAAGGATTTGAGTCCCTGTTTCATGAGGATAAAGGCACTGCCCCATACAAATCCAAGGAATAACAAGGTGAGAACCGTCTTTGTGTCAAATTTCACAAAGCAAAGATAGTTCAATTTGAAAATGAGGTTGATTACAAGTTACCCACTGTAATATCAACGTGTAAGAATGATGTATTCTGTGATGAGTTGTTTTAGGAATTTTATTTTGGATTCATCTGATCTTGGGACATCCCTTAATTCAACGATTTGTGCTACTTTCTGTACCAATAGATCAAGTGCGTTTTTATGAGTTGAATTGCTGTGCACAGAATACCTTTGAATCACTTGTTTGATGAGGATGACATCTTTCTCTTCAAGATTTTTTGCCAATGGAAATTGAAATTCATAGTTTTCCCTGCTTCTCTCATTCAACCTCACAATATCATTTAGTCGAAATCCGTAAGAACTTTTCTTTCTGATAACAGCTGTTCCGGCCAATATGTCTCCCAGTCTTTGTCCACTTTTATTGCTTACAATCATAATGATTGCAAGTACACCCGAAGAAAAATAAATGTCTATCAGTCTGGTCGACCAACGACTGAAATAATCAAAGAATTCGAGCTCTTCACCATTCAATTTAATGACTTTGATGCCTAAGGCCATTTTACCAATTGTTTGCCCATTCATCAGCATCTCACTGTATAGTGTATAAAAGCACGTAATTACAGAAAGTATGAAATAAATGATGTATTCCGTTTGTAATGATTCTGCTTTAGATAAATAGAAAATGATGAAAAGGATATTGACTATAAAGAGGAGAACAAAGTCGATCGCGAATGCGAAAATTCTCTGACCTACACCGGCCAATTGATACTCTATCTTAACATTTTGTGGGGTATTGATCTCAATCAACTGCATAAGCTTGGTATCGTATTTGGCTATATTTTATGCAAGACGCGTTGCCTTTTCAATGATCAGTGACTTTATTTTAAGATACAATAACTAGTATTGCTCATTTTCATTTGGAAAATCCTTTGATTTAACATCAGAAATATAGGATTCAACGCCGGTTTTAATGGAATCGTAAAGGTTCAGGTATCGACGCATGAATCGGGGTGAGAATTCTTTGTTGATGCCTAGCATATCGTGTAAAACCAGTACTTGACCGTCAACACCTCCGCCGGCTCCAATGCCAATTACAGGTATTTTGAGTGCAGCAGCTACTCTTGTTGCCAATTCAGCCGGAATTTTTTCTAAAACCAAGGCAAAACAACCTGCTTCTTGTAAGAGTTGGGCATCTTTTACCAATTTATCAGCCTCTTCTTTTTCAACAGCTCTAACGGCATAAGTACCAAATTTATAAATACTCTGAGGGGTTAATCCGAGGTGACCCATCACAGGTACACCGGCACTGATTATTCTTTTAACCGATTCACAAACTTCTTCACCACCTTCCAATTTGATGGCATGAGCACCACTTTCTTTCATGATGCGGATACTGCTGTTGAGTGCTTCTTTGCTATTGCCCTGATAGGAACCAAAAGGTAAATCTACCACAACCAATGCTCTTTTAACTGCTCTGATAACAGAAGAAGCGTGATAGATCATTTGATCGAGGGTAATGGGTAAGGTGGTTTCGTGACCGGCCATAACATTACTGGCACTATCTCCCACTAAAATGACATCTATTCCGGCATCATCTATGATTCTGGCCAATGAAAAATCGTAAGCAGTGAGCATACTAATTTTTTCATGCCTTTGTTTCATTTCCTCCAAAGTATGGACGGTTACTCTTTTTACCGGTTTTACAGGTGTAACGGACATGGTTTCAAACGTAATATTTTTTTTTGAAACATCGGTATGTTCCAAAGTAATTTGGCTTTTAAAAGATGGAATATAAGTTAGTTTTGATCAAATTAAACATTTTGCCAACCTTGAGCCGGCAATTTGTGCTTGATATTTGATTTACTGATTAGGTGTATACCTTCTCCTGCGGCAACTGCATGTCCAATGACAGTTATTTCCATTTCTTTTTTAATTTTTTCATAATCAGACTGAGCAATGGTAAACAACAATTCGTAATCTTCACCACCATTCATGATGGCAACAGTAGGATCAATACCTAGATCAATTGCCCTTTGATAAGCAATGGGATCAATAGGTAATTTGTCTTCATAAACAGTAAAGCCGACATGACTGTGTTTTGCAAGATGGTGTATTTCGCTTGAAAGGCCGTCGCTGACATCGATCATAGAGGTAGGTTTCACACCTAAAGCGTCAAGTAAGTTGACTATATCGATTCTGGCCTCAGGTTTTAATTGTCTTTGAATGATGTAATCATTGCCTTCCAGATCAGGTTGAAAATCGGGCCTTTCCATAAAGATACGTTTTTCTCTTTCGAGTATGTGCAAGCCCATGTAAGCAGCACCAAGATCGCCTGATACGACCAGTAAATCACCTTCTTTAGCGCCAGATCTGTAGGTAACCTTTTCTTTTGGAACTTCACCATAGCAAGTGATACTGAGCACCAAACCTTTTGGATTAGAAGTTGTGTCACCTCCAATTAAATCAACTTTGTAAAGGTTGCAGGCTGCAAGAATTCCGGCATACAGATCCTCAATTGCTTCAAGGGAAAACCGATTACTAAGCGCCATACTCACCAAAATATGAGTGGCTTTGCCGTTCATTGCAGCAATGTCACTGATGTTGCTAACAACTGCTTTGTATCCCAAATGTTTGAGTGGGGTATAAGCCAAATCAAAATGAGTGCCTTCTACCAACATGTCGGTGCTAAGTAATCTGTAGCTGGGTCCAATATCAATGACCGCAGCATCGTCGCCAACACCTTTAACAGTGGCTTGTTGGTCCAATCGGATGTTTTTACTTAGGTGATCAATTAGACCAAATTCACCCAATTGACTTAATTCTGTTCTTCCGCTGTTTTCAAACATTCTGCAAAATTAAGCAAAACAGGTCTGATCCGCTTCTTGGAGAAACAGAAAAAAGTGAGTTGAATAGATCAAAAATCAGTTGATCATTACAGGGATGCCGCAGGTGTAATATGTAGCACCCGGCGAGCAGTCACCATTTTTCACCCCTTTTTGGTATTTGATGGTGAAAGTAAGGTTACTGTATCCAGTTGTTGAAGAAGTATTCAATGAAGATTCGAGGCCTATTGGCATTGAACCGTCGCTGTCAATAGGATTGCTGGTAATACCCAATTGGTTGCCAATACAAACTTTGTATTCTTTGCCGTTGGTTTTGATTTTATTGTGCAGGTATACCACACTGCTACCGGTAGCATCTTCAATTCTGAGGCTAACGATGTAATTGCTGTTCTTTTTTAGCATAACACCACCGACATTGCCTTTTTGTGGTCCGGGACCATCAGGATCGTCGTAACTGGCAATTTCATTGGTTGAATCCGTGGTGTTGAAAAAAGTCACCATAAAGCTGGTAACAGTGTCTTGAGGACCGGCCGGAAGGGTTACGTTAGAAGAATTTGGTTGACTGTTGTCGTCCTTTGAGCAGGAACTGATGATTAGTAGCGAAAAAACAAAAATAGAAAGCAGTAATGATAATTTTCTCATTGTATATTTTATGTGTGGCAAGTTTTTTTCAAAAAATATGCCAAAACTTAAACAATATACACGCAGTTGCAGGTGTTTAATAGTTTAAACAACTGGTTATTAAACGAGTAAAAATGTAAAAAATATTATTCAGCTTCAGCTTCAACAGCTTCAACCTGAGGCACCATACGTTTAAGCAAGTTTTCGATACCCGCTTTAAGGGTGAAAGTTGATGATGGACAACCACTGCAACTGCCTTTCATGACCACTGTAACCACACCATCTTTGAATGACTTAAAACTGATAGCCCCACCGTCCATTTCAACAGCAGGTTTTACATGGTCGTCAAGCAATTTTCTGATCTTTCCTTCGATTTCACCTTCTTCTTCAGGGCTCAATTGGTGATTGCTGCTAAGGATTTCTTTACCGCTTTCGATGTAAGATTTGATGTATTCTCTAACCGGAGTGATGTGTTCAGACCATTCAACATCAGGTAATTTTGTAATTGAAATGAAGTTGTTCATGATAAAAACACCATTGGTGAATTTAAAATCATCAAACAAAGCAACTGCCAATGGTGATTTCCCTTCGGCCTTGTCTTTTGTTCTGAAATCGGCGCTATCGTTGGGAAGTATCATTTTGCTGACCACAAATTTCATGCTGTCAGGATTAGGAGTTGACTCGGCGTATATGGTGATGAAATCGCTCATAAGGATCTTATTTAGAATTATTCTACAAAGGTAAGCAGAAGAACCGGAACTTGATATAAGATTCTGTTATAAATGATTTGAGAGGATTGATGTATAAGATAAACCTTGATTTACCAATAGAAGCATAAGCTCAAATGGAATTTATCTCAGACGGAAGCACAAGCCAAATTCGAGGGCAGTGCCTAGAATTGTGGTCTTATAAGAAGGATAAGTAATTGGTTCAGGATTTTTTTTGTAGTTATTGGCACAGCCTCTATAAGCGCTGTACATGACCATTGCACCCAATCTTTTCCAAAAATAATACCTTAACTTACCACCTACTCTTATGATCTGACCAGAGGCTTTGTATTCAAGATCATAAGTTTTGTCTTGCTCTTTGTATTTTTCATTAAAATTTACCCCAAAAGCACCCAATGAACCATAAAGTGAAAAGTCGGTTCTTTTTGTACTCAATAGGTGATAGTGCAGATCAAAAGTGAATTCTGAAGTTGTGCTGTAAATCATGGGTTGTTTTTCGTAAGTTCGGCCCATGTACAATGAGTTATCCACCCAGAAAATATCATTGCCAATCGATAATCCCAGACCCCATTTATTTGAAATGCCATATTCAAATGAAAAGGGATCTCTAACACCATCGATTGTTTTTTCACTGGTTTGAATTGTACATCCATATTGGGCAGAATTCTCAGTTCTGTAAATGGCTCTGGTTGTACCTTCAGTAATGCTCAATATCATGGAGCCTTTTCTGAACGATTGTGCGGATACTTGGGTTGAGCCCAAACTGAGTACAATCAATAAAACACTGGTTTTGATTTTCATAGTATAACAAAATTAAAAGAAACCTTGCATAAACAGATATTAATAAATAAATTTGTTATAATAGCCGATTTAAACCACTGGTTTTTAGTGAAAAAACTTATTCATCATAAGTCGTTGTTTCTGATTGTGATACTGTTTACAGTCGCAAAAGGGTATACTTGTCCTGTTTATTATTATTACAATTCGATAGGATTGGGCATTGGTGGCAGCAATTTCAATGGGCAATATTTTCGAAACATACAAGTCAGCAGAGAAGGGCAGATTTTCTGGAAAGGTGAAGGGAAATATAGGAATCATGTCAATTACAATCTATCATTATCAAGCAGTGATGCAAAACAAGAACATCTTAGAAATATAAAGTTGGGAGTAGCAAGTAATGAGCTTATAGGTGGATGCAGTTTTGGTATTTTTTTGAGTCCGAGTATTCAATATTCACATGCAAAACTGGAGGCGGGCACGAATCATTTTATTGGTCCAGGAATGGAATTGAATATCAGACCTTACAGCATGAGATATACTTTTTTCAAATTGTCTCTGGAATACACTCGTTTGTTTGAACTCACGCAAAGATTGGAAGGGGGCAACTTTTTCTCTGTAAATTTAAGTTTGTGTCTTTCGACCATACATTATAAGTTCGGCCATTATAAGTTGAGCAAAGGCAACAGAAGCAGAGGAAGGTTTAACTTTTAGTTCTTACCAGAGTAACGCTAGCGCTTCTCGAGATTGATTGTTTGACAAATACTGTTTTGCCACTTTGATCATGTCTTCACCCTGATGAGCTTGTTTAATAGAGTTCATCCACTCTGAATCCGGCAAGGTTTCAATATTACCCAATTTGCCCAAATCATTGCCGCTGAGGTCATGGCTCAATCGGATGTGTTCAGGTAAAGCATCAACACCGATGCCACAGTTTGTTAGGGGTTTAACCAATTCAAATAAAGCAGAATCATGGGCACGGCAATACCAATCACCACCCATGCGTGCTACCAGATCGATTTTGGTTTGATCCACCAAACCGGCTTCATTCAATTTGGATTCATCGATATGCATTTTAACCACTTTACAAATGATCAAATTGCCTGCACCACCTTTATCGCTCAATTCAATCACATTCATCACTTCACATTCCATTTGAACCGGACTTTCCTTTACACGAGCAGGTTTTACCAAATCGGATTCAATGGGCGTAAAGCCTGATTTCACGAATTCGTCAACACCTTTGGGATATGGAGAACTTGCAAGTGACATTTGTTGAACCATATCATACGTTACCACATTGATCACCACTTGAGGTACTTCTTTTACATTGTCGTGTGTGTGTTTGGTTTCACCGGTTCTTCCACTGCGGGCAGGGGAAAAAACTAATACCGGAGGGTTGGCACTGAACACATTAAAAAAGCTGAAAGGTGCCAGATTGCGGTTGCCTTCCTTATCGATGGTACTTGCAAAACATATAGGTCTTGGACCAACACTGCCCAAAAGCAATTGGTGCATTTTCTGAACGGTTATTTCTTCCGGTGTAACTGAAAGCATGTGGCAAAATTAAGCACTCAACTTAACTTTACCAGTAGTGAATTGGTAATTGTTAAAGACCATTATGCAAAATACGTGAGGAATATTGCAATGACAGGTGACGTATGGTTTTTAAATATTGATAATTGCGAAATTATTTATAGATGATTTCTATAGTTGAAGGTGTTTTGGGGATAAAGTTCAATAAAAAAAGGATGTATCTTTGCGCCTTAAAATGGCCAGAGTAGTAGTCGGCATGAGTGGAGGCGTTGATTCCTCAGTTGCAGCGTATTTGTTGAAAGAACAAGGACATGAGGTGATCGGTATGTTCATGAAAAACTGGCACGATACCAGTGTTACCATCAGCGATGAATGTCCGTGGATAGACGACAGCAACGATGCCATGTTGGTGGCAGACAGTTTGGGTATACCATTTCAAACCATTGATCTCAGCGAAGAATACAGAAAGAAAATAGTTGATTACATGTTTGCCGAATACGAGGCAGGGCGTACACCCAATCCGGATGTTCTGTGTAACAGAGAAATTAAGTTCGATGTGTTCCTGAAAGCAGCCTTGAAGATTGGTGCTGATTATGTGGCAACAGGACATTATTGCAGAAAGGATGAAGTGGATACTCCGCAGGGTAAAATTTACCGCTTGCTGGCAGGTAAGGATGGCAACAAAGACCAAAGCTATTTTCTGTGTCAGGTAACTCAGGAGCAATTGTCAAAAGCATTGTTTCCTATTGGAGAATTGACCAAACCTCAGGTACGCGAAATAGCCACTCAAATTGGATTGGCAACAGCAGATAAAAAAGATTCTCAAGGTTTGTGTTTTGTGGGCAAGGTTAGATTGCCAGAGTTCTTGCAACAACAATTGAAACCTAAGAAAGGTGACATCATAGAGATAAGCGCTGAAAAGGCATTGGCCATGCAATCTCTTACTTCACATTCGAGTGAACTGAAAGACATAACTGCCACCTTGCATTTTTCTGAAAGAGACGGCAAAAAGGTAGGAGAGCACAATGGCGCACATTACTTTACGGTAGGTCAAAGGAGAGGATTGAATGTTGGCGGAAAAGCTGAGGGCATGTTTGTTTTGGCTACTGATACCGTCAAAAACATCATTTATGTGGGCATGGGTGAACATCATCCCGGTTTACAAAGAAAAGGTTTGTTCATCCCAGAAACAGACATTCATTGGATCAGAAAAGACAAAGCACTTCATGTTGGAGAATCAGCAAGATATTCAGTTAGGATCAGGTATCGTCAGGCATTGGTTGAAGCTGAATTGCAGATGAGGGAAGAGGGTTTGTATCTGGTATTCGACCAATCGGTAAAAGCAGTTGCAGCCGGTCAATTTGCAGCCTGGTACGAAGGTGATGAGCTGATTGGCAGCGGGGTCATTTCATAAAAAAAGCGGACACTTTGGTCCGCCTTTTCAATAAAATTATATTTTTCTATTCACAAGCTTTGCGAATGAAACTTTCCCATTCTTCATCGGGAACGTATACCAATTTAGGTGTTTTCCAATTGCCGGTAAAGAAGTTGGTTTTTAATTGACTGCCTTTTCCTATCCACGCATATCTTTTTCCATCTTTTACCACATAAGCAAGGAAGATGTCCTCTTTGTGTTCTTTCTTTTCTTTCTTAGTGATAGAAGGTTCATTGATACTGTTTTTGCCTTTGTTTTTGATGAATTTAGAAGTACTTACTTTGTTGCCATCACGAGTACCATAATAAACTTTTACATTGTTAAACTTCTTGGATTTGATTTTAACAAAACTCTTTGGAGCATCACTATCGGCAGCATCATCTGAAGAACCCTTGCTTTTTCCACTATTGCGTTCTTGAGGTGTTAATTCAAGCAAGGTATAGAAACCTGTGAACGGTGCTTCAAAAACCCAGTAATCACAGTTGGTAAGACCTTGACAAGCATCATTGAAAACCGGTTTAGTGGTCCAATCCCAGAAATTGTCTTTCTTGGTTTCGGCAGGAAGTATGGCATATTGTTTACCTTCATGAGCCGGAAATTTGCTTTTAGGGATGAGGATCAACACTTTTGTTTTTTTCACCATCAAAAGATCAGCTGAATCGTTTTTAGCTGACACATTGAAATCAATGAATTTGATGACATCTCTTTCGAATTTTGGAATCTGAGGAACATCTCCAACACCGGGGAACATCATTGAGGTGCAGAAATCGAGATAAGTATCGGGATATAAACCATCTTCCATATTGAAAAAGGCTTTAGTTGCATCCAGTTTTTTGAAACAACCATCATTGAGTATCACAATGGTTTTATCGCTGCCGAATTTTGCATAAGGATCTGTATTATCAGGTGTTTGTAATCCTCCAAATGGATCAGCAGTACAATTGCACGCAGGATTTTTAGTAGCGCAATTGATGAATTGATTAAGGTCTTTGGTTTGAATGTTCAGTACATCACAGTTTTCACCTTTCTCGCCTTGTACTTTACCTCCATCAGTAACAACACCATCGGATGTTTTCCATGTGATGTTTTTTTGTTTGTCTTCAGCGCCTTTCAAAGCAGAATAGCCTGTGTAATCATTGATTTTAGGAATACGGATGGTAACTGCTTGAATTGCTTTTACTGCTTTGCCTTTGAAAGTTGCGCTTAATTTAACCACACCATTGCTGAGCAAGGTATTTCCATTCTCATCTTTCAATGGCATGTTGGCTTTCTTCATATCGGCTGCAGTACCAATGTAATCCAATTTGAATTGCAATTCATCGTTATTGAAGCCTTCGAAAGTATTGGCTTTGATGATGGCAGTGAGACATCCGATACGAATGGTTGTATCGCGATCCGGTTTGGCCATGAAGATCACAATGTCTACCCTTCTCATTTCGGAGATGTCTGATTCTTTACCTGATACTTTTTCGCCAAAGAATGCAGTGGTAATTTTGTTTTTATACTGCATCAGGTTTTTGCCCAGAATGTAATTGGCAACAGTATCTGTTCTTCTGTTTGAGAGTTCGAGGTTAGCTTCTGCGCCACCGGTGGTGTCTGCATAACCATTGATTTGAACGCGTCTGACATTGGTGTTTGAACCCAACATCAAAACCACTGAATCGAGTGTTTTGTAGTCGGCAGTTTTAATTTTAGCCTGATTGACATCGAAATAAACACTGAATTTTTGTTGATTAAGAGCCGGAGGAGCCGGAGCTTTACTGGCAGGCGCTTTGGCACCTTTTCCTGCTTGGGCGTATACATGTTGGTTCAGTAGCGCCACCGACAGGAGGAATAAACATTTTAGTAGTTGAGAATTTTTCATGCACTGCAAAAGTATTGAATATTGAACGAATTTGTACTTGAAATATTTGTTAACTAATTCTCAGAACACCAGTATTGAAAGGGGTTCTAGTATTTTTTACTTGTGTGTAGAACATAGAATCAGTATCAATTTACCAATTAAGTTTTGATAGATGTTTTTAAAAATCAAGGGTTTTGGTCTTTGGTGCACATTATTCAACATTGAATACAAATCCTGCAATTTCTTATGCTTAGATAGTGGCAATTCTCATTTTGATACCCCATTTTATATAATAAAATAATAATATAATCGTATATAACAAATAAAACACATTGAAATTACAATTGAGATTATTTACATTTTAAGTCTAAAATATTTTTCAAAAAAATTTTGCAGACAATAATTTCGATTGCTTTTTAAACCTATATTTCAATCTTATTTATAAATTAAAATCAAAAATGCACCATTGTTTCTTAGTACTTTTTTCAATTTTTATTGGTACGGCTTCGTCACAAGAAATTCCGATTAAACCTCATTCTATGAAATTAATTCTAGCTTGTGATAAATTGTCAGAGCTAAAGCATAAATACATTTTTTCAAATA
>DASWYG010000049.1:0-3935 GCA_036405075.1 Bacteroidia bacterium
TCCAGCTCCTGCAAACAATCTATAAACCCCCTGATATATCTCGGCACATCGCAAATTGACATAACTGTTAAAATCTCCTTCACTGTTTTCAGGACCTAAAAAACCGGCATAATATCGACGGTCAAAATGTTCATATTTTTCGATAAATTCGAGTGCCAAATTCAAAGGCTGACCACAAACAGCTGAAGTAGGATGCAATTTTAACCTCAATAGTTTATCTGCTTCTTCATTCAATGATTTGATATCGAAAGCAGTGTTCAAATGCTCCACTCTTCCTGCTGATCTTGTTTTCAATTCTCCTTTTTCAAATTCGTAATTTTCAGATACCAATACACTCTCCAAATACTTAACGATGTTTTCATGTTCCAAATATTCCTTTTCAGAATATGTTCCATGTGTTTTGGTGCCTCCCAAAGCTTCTGTCTTCAATATTTTGTTTTCCTTTTTCAATAAAGTTTCAGGACTGGCACCAATCATGCTAACTGTTCCTGTATTGAAAACATAGACAAATGCATCTTTGAAATGATCCAGTAAATTAAAAAATAAGTCTATTGGTTTTACTGAAGAATAAACATCCTGAGTTGCAGCCAATACAACCTTTTTCAAAGCATTTTCTGAAATCTCATCTACTGCCTTTTCAACCAATTCTACATAGTTTTCCAAACTGTTATTAGATGCAGGTAATTCCGCCGGGAATCGCCATTCATTAAACACTTGTTTAACTTCATCTATTGTAACTGTTTTAAAAGTTCCTGATAATTTAATGACCGGAATACCGGATTTAAATGGATAAATGCTGAATACATCATGCCCTCCATCCGCTTCTAATACATATACCTCTGTTTCCCCCGGCTTTCTATATATGACCTGAATCGTCATAAATCCATTATCTGTTCTTCACAGCCATGGTCAATCTGCTGATATGGGCCAATTTACCATCTTCAGTTTCAATGCGTATTTCCCATACTTGTGTACTGTTGCCAATGTGTATTGGGCGTGCGATAGCAGTTACCCAATTGCCTTCCATAACAGGTCTCAAATGGTTACCATTCAAATCCAATCCCAAAGCAACGTATTTACTTCTATCAAATACCAAATTAGCAGCCATGCTGCCTACACACTCTGACATCGCCAAACTGGCACCACCATTTAACATTCTTAGTGGTTGAACTGTTCTGGCATTTACAGGCATTCTAGCCTTCAAATAATCAGGCCCCAATTCAGTGAATTCTATACCGAGATACTCTACCATTGTATCCTTACAATATGTATTGAGCCATTCAATCTCTATATTTGCAACATCGTAAAATATGGATTCCATTGCTAATAAAAACGCGAAGATAAGTAAAACCATCCACTTGATCCGACATGGTCAAACCGATTTCAACAAACAGAACATCATACAAGGAAGCGGCATTAACAGCGATCTGAATGATACCGGAAAAAGGCAAGCCGAACTGTTCTTCAAATCTCATCAGTTCAATCCATACAGTCGCATCTATACTTCAAAACTCAATAGATCCATTCAGAGTGTTGAGCCCTTCATCAAAAAAGGAATACCGCATACTGAACTTGAAGCGCTGAACGAAATCAATTGGGGCATTATGGAAGGACGAGCTGGCAGTCCGGAAAATGCTGCGCTTTACAATGAAATAGTGAGTCAGTGGAGCTCCGGAAATCTTGACCTGGCAATAGAGAATGGAGAATCACCAAATAGCATGTACAACAGACAAAAAACCGGACTCGAACACATCATGTCTAGGGAAGAGGAGGAATTTGTACTGATATGTATGCATGGAAGGGCATTGAGAAGTTTTCTCTGCTTACTGACCAACACGCCTCTGAAAGATATGGAACAATGGCATCACCACAATTTATGCTTGTATGAATTGGCTTATAATGGCTCACATTTCGATATTGTGAAAGCCAATGATGTCTCTCATCTAAATGAAATTAATTCTTTTCAATAACTAGCAATTTCATACTTGCATCAATAGATGCGATTGATTTCATTGACTCTGTTTGCATCCAACTTGAGGAATGTGAACAACAGCATGCTGAAACTGATCAATGATGAACCACCATAGCTCATAAATGGCAATGGAATTCCAATAACAGGCAATACGCCAATGGCCATGCCTATATTGATAAAAAAGTGAAAAAAGATGATAGAACCTGTTGAATATCCAAAGACCCTGCTGAATACATTTTTTTGTCTCTCTGCTAAAAAGAAAATCCGTCCTATGAACACCAGATAAACCAATAAGAAGATAGAAGAACCTACAAATCCATATTCTTCTCCTACTGTACAAAATATAAAATCAGTATGCTGCTCAGGAACCAATTTGGCTTTAGTTTGGGTGCCTTTATTGAAACCATCTCCTAACCATCTGCCTGCACCAATACTGATCTTTGACTGCCTCACATTATAACTGTAATCACGCTTAGATGTCGATTCTTTCTCATCTTTTGCTTCATTAAATTTAAATATACTAAACCCTTTGGATTTTTTAGCGTAATACTCTTCTACATCCTGATCAAGTGTCACCAATATCCTTTGTTGTTGGTGTTTCTTCAACACTTTGGCAAAAACAAAATCCAAACTCAAAACATAGATAGAGGTAGATACAAAAATCAACGATGTTAATATGATCAATTGCCTTTGCTTCCTCACCAAATAAACAACTACACCACTAATGACAAACAATATTAATAGCACATAAATGGATGGAAAAAGGATGGTAAATACAAATATCATGGCCAAATAAAGTCCCAGAATCAACCACCATCCTGATAGCCCTTCCCTGTATAACACCAACATGAAACAGAAGAACACCAAAGCTGATCCAGTATCATTTTGAAGCAATGTCATGATCAAGGGCAAAAAGATGATTCCAAAACTGATCATGATGTTTCTTTTACCTTCAAATTTGACATCAAATTCACCAAGAAATTTGGCCAATGCCAATGCTGTTGCATACTTGGCAAATTCACTTGGCTGCAATTTAAACGAACCTATTTTAAACCAGGATGCCGCTCCCTTATTTGCAACGCCTGTCAACAACAGCACGAATAACATGCCTATAACAATGATATATATGCCGTATGCCGAGAAATTAAAGAATTTATAATCGGTCAATAAGATCAAGAATATTGCCAATGCACTTATACCGATCCAAATGAATTGTTTGCCATACTCTTTTGACATATCAAAAATATTGGCCATTTCAACACCACTGTTTGCCGAATAAATATTGGCTGCCCCAAAGAGCACGATCATGATGTACAAAATCACGGTCAACCAATCGATATGTAATTTCTCTTCCAATTTATTTGACTTTTTGTTTTTGTACCATCAGCAAAGAGTCTGAGACGCTAAGTTTTTTACCCGTAAGGTTAGCCGTCATCATCCGTTTGAGCATCTCCGGCTTTTTGCTTTCCTGTTTTCGGTCATTAGACAAATACCGTTCTATCATTAAATTCGCGATAGGGGCTGCGTAATCTGCGCCAAATCCCCCATTCTCAACTATCACACAAATCGCAATTTTAGGATTTATCCTAGGTGCAAAAGCAATGAAAATTGAATGATCTTCTCCATGTGGGTTTTGAGCTGTACCTGTTTTACCACATATCTCAATTCCTTCAATACCTGTTCGGCTTGCAGTACCTCCTGGAACACAAACTCTTGCCATACCTGCAATGATCGAATCAAAATACATGCGATTGATCATCGTTTGATGTTTGAACCTGAATTCATCAGGCACAAAATGATCATCGCCAATGGATTTAACCACATGTGGTGTAAACCAGTGGCCTCTATTGGCTAATATTGCCGCAATATTTGCCATCTGAAGCGGCGTTAATCCAATTTGACCTTGTCCTATTGACATCGAAATTATATTAGATGAACGCCAGTTCTTACCAAATTCTCTTTC
>DASWYG010000050.1:0-9041 GCA_036405075.1 Bacteroidia bacterium
CAAGGTATGCTTGCAAAATTACAAGAAGGATTTAAAGCCAGGAAAGCAGGTGTTGAAGTAAGTGTTTGTTCATATAAGTCTATCGGAAAGTCAAGGTTTGTAGGAGGAACCCAACTTTTATGACAGATGAAGAATTGATGCAATTGTTTATGCAAATGCTAGCCATACCTGCATACAGCAGGGAAGAAGCAGTTAAAGCCGATTTCATAGAAACCTATTTGAAATCAAAAGAAATTGGCGTTTATAGGAATGGAAACAATGTGTGGACAGAGATAAAAGGAGGGCAAGTAAAGGGACCGGTATTGGTTTTAAATTCGCATATCGACACCGTTAAGCCCAATGCCTCTTATACTTTTCCTGCTCATGAAGTACACCTGAAAGATGGAAAAATATATGGATTGGGTACAAACGATGCCGGTGCATCATTGTTTGCATTGATGCATACATTCATTGACTTGAAAGATGAGCATCAGTTGAATTGTCGTTTGTGTTTTTTAGCATCTTCAGAAGAAGAGATATCTGGACCGGGAGGTATCACTTCTGTTTTAAATCAATTAGAGGCAGATGCATTTATTGTGGGAGAACCAACAGGGATGAAAATGGCTAAGGCAGAGAAAGGGCTGATGGTTGTTGATCTGTTGAGTAAAGGAGTTGCTGCACATGCCGCGCATGAAGGTGGCTGCAATGCCATTGATTTGGCATTTGATGATATGAAAACACTAAAAGAGATTGAATTTCCTGTGTCAGATGTGTTGGGTAAGGTGAAGATCACAGCCACTGCAATTGAGGCCGGCCAGGCTCATAACATGGTGCCCGATAGGTGTCAATGGATCTTAGACATCAGAACCAACGAGTGCATTTCACATGAAGCGATAGAGCAAATATTGCACGATTGTTTAAAGTCTGAAGTCAAAGTAAGGTCTAAAAGGTTAAGACCCAGTTTTACGGAAGGTGATCATTTTTTGATACAAGCAGCTGAAGCAAGTGGCATAGAGTTGATCGTTTCGTCAACACTTTCTGATCAGGCCCTGATTCCATTGCCCTCTGTAAAAATTGGCCCGGGAGACACTCACAGATCGCACTCAGCCGATGAGTACATAGAAGTTGCGGAGCTTTTTGAGGGTATAAACATTTATAAAAAACTCATTCGATCCATAAAATGAAACTTTGGAAAAGTAAAATTGTATACAGCGATAAAGTCAATAAAGTTGACGAATTTACAGTAGGAAATGACAAGTTGTTTGATCGGGATTTGATAGCATACGATCTCATTGGTTCAATAGCGCATACAAGGGTTTTGGGGCAGTGTGGATTGTTGACCAATAAGGAAGTAGAGCAAATGGTAGTTGCACTGGATTCTTTACTTGATGACTATGGCAAAGGGTGTTTCCATCTTCCTGAATCTTGTGAGGATGTGCATTCGGCAGTTGAATTTAAATTGATAGACCTGATTGGAGAAGCCGGAAAGAAATTACACACAGCGCGTTCTCGCAACGATCAGTCATTGTTGGACATCAAGTTGTATTTAAGGGATAAAAGTCTGAATCTGTTAAGTGAAACAGAGACTTTGTTTAATGTATTGCAAGATTTGGGGGTAAGGTACAAGGATGTTCAAATGCCGGGATATACCCATTCGCAATTGGCCATGCCAAGTTCTGTAGGCTTGTGGTTGGGCGCTTATGCTGAATTGCTGAGTGATGATGCAGAATATTTGTTTAGCACCATGAAGATCATAGACAGGAACCCGCTTGGATCAGCTGCCGGTTTTGGAACTTCTTTCCCAATAGACAGAGACTACAGTACGAAATTGTTGGGATTTCAAGACCTTCACATCAATTCGATGGCAGCGCAGATGTACAGGGTAAGAACCGAAAGGATGTTTGCCAATGCGATGGCTTCTTTTGCTTCTACGTTGTCTAAATTGTGTTCAGATGTAATCTTATTTGTCAATTCAAATTATAGGTTCATTCGATTTCCCGAAGTGTTTTGTACCGGAAGCAGTATTATGCCACACAAGCGAAATCCGGATGTGTTTGAGCTTATCAGAGCAAAGTGTTCAGAGTTGATGTCCTTGCCAAATCGATTGACCATTTTGGGCAATAATTTACAATCCGGTTATCATCGGGATCATCAATTGAGTAAGGAATTGTTGTTTCCTCAAGTCGCAGTATTGTTGAATTGTTTGGAGATGTCAGCAATGGCAATGGCAGAAATTGAAATAACAGATACTGTTTCTGATTTTAGTTCATTTCCAACTTTGATGACAGTAGAGTCTATAGAAAAATTGGTGATAGATGGAATGAGTTTCAGGGAAGCATACAAGAAGATCAGTTCAGAGGTGTCTGAAAATGAGTATCAGCCAGAAGGGAGATCAAGCTATACGCATACGGGTAGCATAGGCAATCCCGGGCATGCAATGGTAGAAGAAAGATTTAGAAAAGTGGTTGAGGAAATGAGGCGAGAAGTCAAGCCGGTTTTCGATTCCACTTTGTTTTAGTTTATTTTGTTTTAACAGGGTAAGAGGTTTCATGCTTAGGCATACTCATCACAATGTTGCTGTGGTATTGACCAATGTTAGGGATATTGGACAATTTAGAAACAACAAATTCATTATAGGAAGTGATGTCATTGGCAACAATTTTCAACATGTAGTCATATCGGCCTGAGAGGCTGATGACTTCCATGATTTCGGGTAATTTAGCTGTGGCTTTTTCAAAATCAGCCAGTGCTTTACCGGATTGTTCTTTTAAGGTAATGTTGCAATAAGCAACCAGTTTAAGACCAATTTTGTCGCGATCAAGAATGGCAGAATAGTGCTTAATGATACCACTGGTTTCCATGAATTTAATCCGTTCATAAGTAGGAGTAGCAGATAAACCGACCTTTTGGGCGATTTCCTTTACGCTCATACTGCTGTCTTGTTGAAGCAGTGTTAGGATTTCACAATCAATTTTATCGAGGTCATGCATACTGCAAATTACAGGAATTCTCATCGAATCCAAAAAAATCTAAAATTAAATGTTGAATTTTAGATGTGTATAAATTCATCATTTTGAAGGCTTTCCCCGTCGTACTTAGGTAAATTCTGTGGATTTATTGTAGGTGAAATGAGAAAAAAGAGCCAAAATTGGCGATTCTCAGCTTAAAATTCATGGCGCGATGCCTGATGGTGTGTTTATTTAATCTATAAATAAGTTAAACAAAAATACGAAGTGTAAATTTGAATCTGTCAAATCATTCTCATCCTTGTCAATTTATCTTTGAAAGGATTTGTGAGAAAAAATGAACAATCAAACAAACTGAGAAGAAATACTTGATTGTTCACTTTGATGTATGATTGAATATAAATTAAAGGTATAAACTTAAACAGAAGTTTAACTTGTTTTGCCTTTGAAGGTGGCATAAATGGCCATTGCATGACCATGGCCCAGTTCAAAATCGGTCTTCAACCAATCCACTATTTCACCGGCTTTTATGCCTTCAACCAGAACATTGTTCTTTAAAAATCCCTTTTCTGTGGCAATCTTTTTAAAGTCATCAGGTGATTTACCGGTCTTGGCTTTAATGTTATCTAAATACGCTTGAAATGACATGTTTATGCTGTAGGATAAGTGTAAGTGATCATCCATTGAACGCCGAATTTGTCTCTGCACATGCCACAATATGCGCCCCAGAAAGTTTTGTTCACTGGCATTTCTATTTTACCATCTTCTGAAAGTCCTTTGAAAATGGCATCAGTCTCAGCTTCATTTTCTGTGTGTACACAAACATAGTAATTGTTGCCAAAACTTACATTTTGCTCCATAGATTCCAATGCATCTGTTGCCATGATGACATTGTCATTGGGCATGGTGAGGGTGATGTGCATGATTTTGTCGCGGTCGGCAGCAGGCATTTTGTCTCCATCCGGCATGTCGCGAAATCGACTGAAGGTGGTGAACTCTCCGCCAAATACAGTTTTGTAATGGTTCATGGCTGCTTCAGTGTTACCCATGAAATTGAAGTAAGTTGTCATTTTGATCATAATCCTGAAATTTAATGTGGCAAAATTAAAGGAGGTTATTTTACCATTGCTTGTGTAAATGCGACAATATTAGGTGGGTGTTTGCGACAAATGTATTTTGTATCATTGTGGCATGATTAAGGTCAATATTCTGGTGTTAAAAAATGCATTGACAGCCAATATAGCCGATGCTATACAAGTTTTTCAACAAGTCAATGAGTGGCTGATGAATGCTGAAAAATCAGTTATGTTTCAAATAGAGTTGACCGGGTTGCAAAAAAACATCACAATAAACAATGGTACATTCAATATACAGTGTAGCAATTTATATGTAGAAGTGAATGATTCTGATCTGATCATAGTGCCGGCCATCAGTGGTCATTCATCCAGTTCTGTATACATCAATAAAGATTTTGCGCCTTGGATAGCAAGCATGTATAAAAAAGGCGCAGAGGTTGCCAGTTTCAGCACAGGATCTTTTTTAGTGGCATTTTCCGGAATTTTGGAAGGTAAATCTTGCACCACACATTGGGATTATGCCGATGAGTTTCGCTACTATTATCCTTCTGTGTCATTAATGGATGAGAGGCTGATCACACATCAGGATGGTTTGTATTCAAGTGGTGGAGGTACATCCCACTGGAATTTGCTCATTCATTTGGTTGAGAGATTTGCAGGCAGAGAAATGGCCATAAGAACTGCAAAGTATTTTGTTGTTGATCTGGATAAAAACAATCAATCGGCGTTCATCATCTTTAGAGGCTTAAAAGATCACATGGATCAGCAGGTTTTAAAAGCTCAGAACTTCATTGAACAGCATTATGCAGAGAAGATCACAGTTGATGAAATTGCAGATAAATTCAATTTGACCCGTCGCACTTTTGAAAGAAGATTTAAAAAGGCAACACGTCATACTGTTGCCGAATACATGCAAAGGGTGAAAGTTGAAGCAGCTAAGAAACAATTGGAGATTGGTCGAAAAACCATCAACGAGGTAATGGACAATGTTGGTTATGCCGATGTTCAATCATTCAGAGATATTTTCAGACGTTACACAGGTATGAGTCCGGTGGAATATAAGAGTAAATACAGTTGAGATCTTATCATTTGGGTGTGAAACTCACCGACAGATTGATGTCGCGCTTCATGTCTTCCACTTTGTTAACTTCAAACTCTCTGCCCAGATGATTGCTGGCCAGATCAGCACAATAGTCATCTAAGTCGACTGTGTAGTATTGATTGGACCAGGCTGAATCAGGTGTAAATTGCCAGAGTCTGTCATTGATGGCCATCATTTTGCCATTAACCATTTTGCGATCTTTGTCAAATATTTTCATACCAATTTGCAAACTACCATAGTCCATTCCTTCGTTGAATTCAATGATGATGGCATCTGTGCTGTGCAGTTTAGGTGCAGATTTTATCCCGATGATTTTAGGAGAAGTTCGGTCTACGGATTTGATCACATACGTTTTACTATAGCCTTTGAATGCTTTGCCGCTGATGGTTTTTAATCCTTCTTCAATTTTCAGTTGATAAGATTTTTCGGGTTCAAACAGAGGGCCATATTCTTTGGCATACATGATCTCACGTTTGATTCTTCCCGGGTGAACCATCAAAACCAATTGTTTGCCATTATCGGCCCAACTTGCTTTTTCTCTCCAAGTGTAAGGCATGGATTTGCCGGATTTGTCAATAATGGATACCAATTTGAATGCCATAGGGTCTTCGACCATGGGTTCGTTGAACAGGATGTGAAACAGCAATGTGTTCTCGGGAATTGAATCGGCGAGGGGATACACTTGTTCAACTTCAACAAGTCCGTTAGCAATTCTTTTTGTCGGGGTTTTGAATCGATGCTTAAACGTGTCTTTACCGTAATATAGCTGCCATTCAAACTCCAAACCATAACCTAAGAGGTTCAGCGGTTTTGATTCAAATGTATCGTTGTGCAGAATCAGTGTGGTGCCAACAGGTGTTTGAGAAACTTTATTGTCTGTTACCAAAAACAATTTCACCAAGGCATTGAAATCGCCTTTCTTAAAAGCCGTTTCGCGCCCAGGGTTGAGCGCGAAACGGAATACTGGCAGCAATGAATCTGATTGATCGACATAGGGTTCAAACGAAGTTGTGTTTTTGTTACAACCTATGATCGACAGCAGTAACAAGGCTGTCTGTAAAATTCTTAAATTCATTTTTCTGATTAGAGACCAATAACAGACAAGGAACCGTCGCCCGCCATTGCCAAAAGTTTTGAATCTGAAATTTTAGCAGAAAAAATATAAGTACCTGAAGGTTCAATGATCTTAACATCTTCATCACCTAAACCTGAAGCAACATTACCACTTACACTGAGTAAGTATTTAGCAGATGCATTAAAATTGGTTTGACTTTCATCCAAGTATTTTTCGCCGATTCTGGTGATACGTCCATTCATGTGATGCTCGATCAAATAGGTTTTACCATTTTGATTGATCGTGTAAACTTTCAAAGCAGAACCGGTGTTGAGGTTGAAGAATTCTTTAACCTGCAATAATCCTGCACCATTGCTTACTTCGTCGGCTTTAAATGAATAACCCGGAGCACATACAGTAACACCCATTAATCTTTTTTCACCCGCAACATCTGCAAAGCACATAGATTCCAAAGGCGCATCAGTGAAGTAATTGCCACCCCAATTGGTTTTAAAAACGGTTGTAGCGCGATTGCTCATAGAAGCATTGTGTTTGAATGGTGCTTTGATAGAACCAACTCTACCCACTAAGGTAGAAGCATGACTGAAGCTGAGGAACAAAGTGTTGTTGCCCCAAGCAATGTCGTTTACTCTTTCACCTGATGCAGAGTAAGAAATGCTGCTGTAAGTCACATTGCTCAAGTCGAGTACAGTGACAGAAGTACCGGCGGCACTTACTTTGATCACAGAACTGCTGTTGTTGGAGTTGTTGAATGCCAAAAGGTAAACATTTTTGCTGATGGGGTTGACTTCCATGTTGAGGATACTGAGGTTAGAAGCTTGAGTGCCCATGGCTGCAGCCAGTTTGGTGCCAAAATCGCTGACATTGCCGGTGATCTCATTGGCAGAGGCACTACCCGCATTGTTGTCTTCCAGATCAATGGCATACACCATACCTGTTGAGTTGTTGACAGCCAACATCAAAACCTGATCGTTGCTGTAAGCTAAAGTGAAATCATTGATGATACCGCTGTTAAAGGGTTTTCCTTTTTGAGCATCTTGCAACAAGCTGGTTTGAGCATTGTTGTTTTTAGTAGTTGGTTCCTCTGTCGTTTTTTTGCACGAATTGAAGAATAGCATAGAACTCGCCGCCATGAGGGAGAGTGAACAGAATAGAATTTGTTTTTTCATAAAATTAACAATTGTAATGTAATGTATATAGCAGCCTAGACAGAATTTATCTGTTGAAGGTTCCTCAAAATCAGAACTATGACAATTTTATTACAAAACTTTTTTTGACTTTTTTAGTTTTCCATAGCCAGAAGTCTTTCCACATCACGGTTTACAGATAAAATCAACAAACAGGTAGCAGTGCAGAATACCGGACTGGTGATACAATGATGTCCTTGCCAATTGCCTTCTTTCAATTGAATTGATACAAGTTTGTTGCTTACGTTGGTGTACCAATTCCTCCAAGTGGTGTCATGACTGATGATCAATCCTTCTCCGGTTTGCAAGTAACTGTAAAACTCTTCACCACCATTAGAACCAAAACCTGTCATGACGGCATTGCTTTGAGCCAATTTATTTGAAGAAGAATTGACCATAAAAGCGGTGTTGTATTTAACGGCTTCGCTGTTGCTGAAACCTGCTTTCTCAAGATTTTCAACACTCATGACAGTGTCATTGCTTAATTTACCATCGGCTTTTGCTTTCTTTAAAGCTTTTTTAGCAATCAGGGCTTCTTTCGCACTCGCTCTGCTGGTGCTGGATATGGCATACAACATTACACCGGCACCGTCTGCGGTAGACACATTGCCGGTATTTGCATCGTAGTTGTCTTTTTGGTACTCTCTGGATTTTCTTAAAACGGTTGAATCTACTTTAATGCCGATAGACTTAGCGGATTCGAGTGCATTGTTAGCAACTGAAGATTGAAGCACTCCGGCCCATCCTGCTCCTTTAAAACTTCCATTGTTGTCTTGTACATTCTGAATTTTCTTGATGCAGACCGAAATTGAGTTTTTAATTCTTTTCTGCATGGCAGAGTCTTGATTGTAATGACTTACCAGATTGGTGAGGTATTGTGATGTCAGCATCACATCTATGTTCTGCCCCAACTTGATTTGTGGTTGAGTACCGGTTATAGTAGTGATATTGGCAGCATCGGCTTTGCTGGTTTCAACAGCTTTTAAAAGAAACTCTGTGGCTTTGTTGAGATTTGATGAATATTCACCTTTAAATGGAGTGTGGCCACAGCGCAATAAAGCCATTGCAACCATTGATGTGGTTGCAGGATCGCCTTTGCCATTAGGGTCATTCAATACATTTTGTGATGCATGGTAACCTCCATACCAGCTGCCATCTTGGTATTGTTCTTTTACAACCCATTTGAGTGCATTGTCAATAGAAGTTTTTACATTGTCGGGAGTTGCATATTCAAATTCCTTCACATTGTAATCACCTTCAAAAACAGTCTTAAAAACGCAGCCTTCATGTTTTTGTTCAGAACTTAAATTGGTCTTAAAGGTTTCTTCTTTCTTTGTTTCACAACAATCTTTTAATAATGTTGTTTTTTTAACCTGTGTGTTAGATGCCAACAAATAGATGGAAGATGCAGCTGAGCCAATAAGCAGTAGTGCGATGGCGAATTTACCTTGTTTCATAATCGTTTGGATTTAGGGTTTGAAAACTTTAATCCTTATAAATCAGAAAAGGTAAACAAGAGCTAAGAACTATTTCAAACGCGCCAAGGTTTCAGTAATATAGGTTTCTATATCCAATTCTTGAAAATACTCTATTGAGTTTTCTTTTGGATCGAGTTTAAAGTCTCCAACTTTTGGGGGTTCATTTTCAGGTGCTGAG
>DASWYG010000051.1:0-1894 GCA_036405075.1 Bacteroidia bacterium
TTGAAAACAATATTGAAACATTCAAAATTATTTTCATCAATACATTGAGCATCAAACTTAATCAGAGCTTAAATTATCAATATTATAATTTCATTCTCAAAAATTCAAAAAATTAGATTAAATTCGTAAGAAACAATGAGTCTTTTCAATACTCTAGTGCATTGGTCTTGAATAATATGCAATATGGTTTTTGAAACCATCACTTTTTGGTCAAACTTTTGAATCCACAATGAAATTAGAAAAAACAACCCTTTATTCGCATTTACAAAATATGTTGAAACAAATAACATCATTTTTATTACTGGCTGCCATTTTTGTAGCTTGTGAGCATTTGCCAGAAACACAACCTACCGGCAATAACAACAACACTGATACCACTCAAAATACCAATAATTGCAGTCCGGATACAGCCTATTTCGTCAACGAAATACTTCCATTGATCAATTCTAAATGCGCTCAAAGTGGCTGTCACAGCAATGTCAATCCTCAGGAGGGTGTGCAGTTGGACAATTATCAGAGTATCATCAACACCGGAGACATCACTCCCGGCAATCCAAGTAAATCCGATTTGTACAAAGAAATCGTAGATAATAAAATGCCACCGGGAAACCCTTTAACACAGGCTGAAAAAGATAAAATCAGAAAATGGATAGAACAAGGTGCCAAAAACAACCGTTGCAACAGCGGATGCGATGAAACCAAGTTTGCCTATCAGGCAGATATCAAATCCATCATTGATAAAAACTGCATTTCCTGTCACAGCAGCGGAAGTGTTTTATTGACCTCGCATGCAAATGTCAGTGCACTTGCCAACAACGGCCGTTTGATGGGTGCACTCAGACATCAGGGCACATACAGAAAAATGCCTTCAGATAACATTTTCCTCTCTGATTGTGATCTGAACAAAATACAAAAATGGATAGACAATGGTACCCCAAACAATTAAACTTTTAATCTCTATATCAATCATCTTTTGCCTGGGCTTATTCAGCTCATGCTATTACGATAAAGCCGATAAACTTTATCCCAACAGAACCTGTGATACCGCCTCTGTGAGTTTCTCAGCAAACATTCAACCGCTCATCAACAATCAATGTATCAGTTGTCATTCCTCTGCATTTGCAGTGCGTTTGGATAATCATGCAGAAGTGCTTAAAGTTGCCAATGACGGTCGATTGCTCAATGCCCTTAAGTACATCAGCGGCGGTTCTAAAAACATGCCACCAACAGCTAAACTCGACGACTGTACCATCAATAAAGTAGAAGCCTGGATAAAACGAGGCGCACCTAACAATTAATAAAATCATCATGAAAAAAATAATCATCTGGATCATCATCATAGCCTTGGGAACTGCATTAGCAGGCTACATCTATCTGAAGGCGACTGCCGCTCACAAAGATCCATTAAAAGCCGATTTGGTTAAAATTCAAGCCACCGAATTGTACCGTATGTTCGAGAATTTTGAAGACAGTGCCAATAAATTGTACACCGATGGCAAAAGAGAAAAAGCAATTGCAGTAGTTGGTGTTATCAAAGACATCGCTCAAAAGGACAATCGTTACACCATCTCTTTGGAAGCCGGAAGCGAAATGGGAGCTGTTATCTGTGAAATGGATACAGTAGAAAATGCCCTTGTTAAAAATTTCAAAACCGGAGAAACCAAAGAGATCGTCGGTTATTGCAATGGCTATTTGATCGACGTTCAAATGTTCAGATGCAAATTGGCAAAATAATTGTTTATAGTATCATTAAACCGCAATATCATGTATAAAATATCATCACTTTTCATCGCTGTCATTTCATTTATCTCTGTAAATGCTCAGCAGTATTACACCAAAACAGGAACCATTAAATTCTTCTCTCACACCGATGTAGAAGACATCAAAGCTGAAA
>DASWYG010000052.1:0-13027 GCA_036405075.1 Bacteroidia bacterium
TATTTAATGCATGAATAAATTCATCTTTATTGACAGGGTATTTGATAAAATCCAATACCTCCAACTTAATAGCCTTTTCTGCCAATGATTTGTCATAACCAATCAGTATTTTCTTCATACTGCTGTGCTTGATCGAATCAAACAATTCAAATCCCGACTCCGAATCCAAATCGACATAAAGTACTAGAATGTGGGGATCAAATTGATTGATTAATTTAACTGAAGAGCTAATACTTCCAGTCGAAACTAAAACTTTAACTCCTGTACCATAAAACTCAGAAATAACTTCGTTAATTTCTTCAATAGATGTGTGGTCCACTCCGATGATTGATAATTTTAGCATATCTGTCATAATTTTAGTCGAAATTATGACAATTTTTTCTTAGATAAAAATAGAAATTATCAAATTTTGAAAATTATTACACTAAAGTGCAATTTTTTCTCATAAAGCGAACATTATCAGACGTCAAATTTTATCCCCTGAGCCAGAGGTAATGTGTCTCCGTAATTGATGGTATTGGTTTGTCTGCGCATATAGGCTTTCCAGCTGTCGCTGCCACTTTCTCTGCCGCCGCCGGTCTCTTTCTCTCCACCAAATGCACCTCCTATCTCGGCTCCGCTGGTACCAATGTTCACATTGGCAATACCGCAATCGCTGCCTTCGGCTGACAAGAACAACTCAGCTTCTTTTATGCTGTTGGTGAATATGGCCGAACTCAATCCCTGCTTCACATCGTTTTGCATGGCCATGGCCTCGCTCATCTTTTTATACCTCAACACATATAAGATCGGCGCAAAAGTCTCTTTTTGAACCACTTTGTACACATTGCTGGCTTCGCAAATAGCAGGTTGCACGTAACAGCCGCTTTCATAACCCTCACCTTTCAATATCTTGCCACCAAATAACAGTTTGCCACCTTCTTTTTTCAATTGTTCCAAAGCATTTTTGAATGCATTCACAGCATCCATGTCGATCAATGGTCCCACGTGCATGTTCTCATCCAATGGGTTACCAATCTTGATTTGTTTATAAGCTTTCAGGAGTTTCTTCATGAACTCGTCGTAGATCTTATCGTGTACGATGATCCTTCTCGTGGTGGTGCATCTTTGACCAGCAGTACCTACGGCACCAAACACAACGGCCCTGAGTGCCATGCCAAGATCGGCATTTTCTGTGATGATGATGGCATTGTTGCCGCCTAATTCGAGCAGTGACTTACCCATGCGTTTGGCCACTGCTGTACCAACTGATATGCCCATTGCAGTGCTGCCGGTGGCAGACAACAATGCAATGCGTTTGTCTTCAGCCATGCGTTTGCCAATCTCGGCATCGCCGTTGATCAAAGTGAATATACCTTCAGGTAATTCATTTTGTTCCAATACTTTCTTCAAAAGGTTCATGCAGGCAATGGCTGAAAGCGGTGTTTTTTCCGATGGCTTCCAAACGGTCACATTACCACAAACCGCAGCAATCATGGCATTCCAGCTCCAAACGGCAACCGGAAAATTGAAGGCAGAAATGATACCAACAATGCCCATTGGGTGCCATTGCTCATACATTCTGTGACCCGGGCGTTCACTGTGCATGGTCAATCCGTACAACTGGCGACTAAGTCCAACAGCAAAATCACAGATGTCTATCATTTCCTGTACTTCGCCTTTACCTTCCTGCAAGCTTTTACCCATTTCATAACTCACCAAAGCACCTAACATGTCTTTGTTTTCACGAAGCACATCGCCATATTGTCTGATGATATCACCTCTTTTGGGTGCAGGCATTTTGCGCCAGATCAAAAAAGCATCATTGGCTCTTTTCATTACCGCTTCATACTCAGTCTCTGTTGCAAATACAACTGATGCGATTTTTTTACCATCTACCGGAGAAACCACTGTACGGGTTTTGCTACCCACCGCACTGATCCAATTTACTCCTGTGCATACACTTTCGTTGACCTTTTTGATGCCTAATTGCTTTAATACCTGATTGACGTTTTGCATACTGCAAATTTACGGTTTTAGTTTCAAACACGGCAAGTATCAGCTAAGTTCACTTTTCCTCTTTGTGTTCATAATCTAATCAGCATTCCATCCAATTGTTAACAATTTGAAACACCATCAGTTGCAAAACCTGAATCCATTGAATCTAAAAAACCAAAGATATTGTTTGACTTCAATAGAGTAAAACGATCTGATGAATAAATTCTATTATTCAGTTCACCTATAGAAAAAATCAGATTGTAGCTACAAGTGTATTTGTATAACTTTGCCGTGATGAAGATACTAAAAAAGATATTGCTCTATCTTTTTCTCATACTGCTGGGTGCCGAAATAGCCTTGCAGATCTATAATCCCTTTTCGGGAAGGGTAAAGAATGGCGAACTCATTCTGCCCAAAAACATGGTGTATGACATTCCCATTCCAAATGTTCCGGGATTGGATTCACATTTGTTGCACACCAAAAACAGCCTAGGTTTTAGAGGCGAAGAATTGGTGGACACTTCCAAATTGAAGATCATTTGTATGGGTGGCAGCACCACTGAGTGTTTTTATTTGAACGATGGCAAGGATTGGCCCAACCGATTGGGCACTAAAATGAAAGCTTTGGACCCTAACATTTGGCTCAACAATGCAGGCATGGATGGTCAATCGACCTTTGGCAACCTACAAATGTTGAAGCAATACATTGTTGGATTAAAACCCAATTACATCATCCTGATGTGCGGACTGAATGACATGAGTTTGAAGAAACCCGGCAAGTTTGATGAATACGAAGGTAAATGGTATCAAAAAATATACAACACGCTTGAATTGCCCTCAACAATTGTTAATCTCATTAGAGCAGGCAATGCAAAAAAAGCAGGATTGAATCATCAGTTCTATACTGATCTGAGTAAAGCTGAAACATTGGAGATGAGCGACTCTCAGGTCATGAAACGTTTGGAAGAGGAGAAGAAATACATTGGTGCGTACAAAGTCAGACTGAGAGAATTTGCCAAAATTTGTAAAGACAACAAGATTCATTTGATCTTGGTTGCTCAGAGCATTTTATTTTCGAACGAAAAGGATTTGCTGACGAATGTAGATCTGGGCAAACTAAAAACAGGCGATATCAATGGAGAAACCAGAGCATACATTCTAAAAATGTACAACAAATCGACCTTTGATGTTGCAGAAGAAATGGACATTCCGTTCATCAATCTCGCGGCGCGATTACCCAAAGATTCCAGGTTCTTTTACGATGGTTATCACTTTACCAATGATGGTGCTGACATTGCATCAGACATCATTTTCGATGACATCAAAACCAAAGGACTTATACCATTAAAAAAGAAATAACATGGACTTGATACTTGAACAATTAAAAGACATCAAAGCATTTGTATTTGATGTGGATGGTGTAATGACCGATGGCAGTGTGATTGCAACAGAAGACGGACATTTTTTGCGCAACTTCAACATCAAAGATGGGTATGCCATACAGCATGCCGTCAAATCCGGTTATAAAATTGCCATCATATCAGGAGGAAATTCAAAAGGAGTTCACAAACGTTTTACTGTATTGGGAGTTCAAGACATCTATACCGGTCAACAGCACAAGGAAGCTGCTTATCTTGAATTTACATCTAAATACGGATTGGAAGACAATGAGATCTTATATATGGGCGATGATATGCCTGATTACGAATTGATGCAAAGGGTTGGTATTGCTTCCTGCCCGGCCGATGCTGCTACTGACATCAAAAGTATTTGTAAATACATATCACCACTCAATGGGGGTAAAGGTTGTGTCAGAGACATACTTGAAAAAACCATGAAGGTTCAGAACAATTGGTGGAGTGAGCACACCCATGTTTGGTAATTTGTAAAATTCTATCATTTTCGAGCATTTTATCCTTGCCTGTTTGCCTTAAAAAGCAACCTTGAGACGATATTGTTTTAATCGGAAAATTGACCTATTTTTGCGGCCAGTTAAATCATAAGTATGGCAATTGAAATCAAAGTTCCAAGTCCGGGCGAATCCATCAGCGAAGTCACTGTATCCAAATGGTTGAAACAAGTTGGCGATTACGTCAAATTGGATGAGCCTCTGGTAGAACTCGAAAGCGAAAAGGCAACTTTTGAAGTCAATGCAGAAGCTGCAGGTGTTATACTTGAACAATTGGCCAAAGACGGCGATGAAATCAAAGTCGGTGCAGTTATTGTTAAAATTGATGAAACTGCAAAAGCACCTGAGGGTGCCGCAGCGCCTAAAGCTGAAACCAAGAAAGAAACAGCACCAACTAAAGCTGAAAGCAAAAAAGAAGATGCTCCAGTTGCAAAAGCACCTGAGGCTCCTAAAGCAGCTGAAATGGAATCTGATGTTGCCATTGCGCCTTTGGCCAAAGAATTGATGTTTGAATACGGTTTGAAACCCTCTCAGGTAAAAGGCAGTGGACCTAATGGCAGAATAGGCAGAACAGATGTTTTGGAAGCCATTGTTGCAAAAGGATTCAAATCATCAGGACCGGCAAATAAATACAGCCCAAGCGGCGATAGAAATACCAAAGTTGAGAAAATGAGCAACCTGAGAAAAACGGTTGCTAAACGTTTGGTTGCTGCTAAAAATGAAACAGCCATGCTCACTACATTCAATGAAGTGAACATGAAGCCTATCATGGATTTGAGAAACAAATACAAAACCATCTTCCAAGAAAAACACGAAGTGGGTTTAGGATTCATGAGTTTCTTTACCAGAGCTTGCTGTATCGCATTGTTGGATTGGCCGGCTGTTAATGCCTTCATTGATGGCGACAACATTCAATTCAACGAATACTGCGATATTTCAATTGCAGTTTCAGGACCAAGAGGTTTGGTAGTTCCTGTTATCAGAAATGCCGAAACACTGAGTCTTGCCGACATAGAAAAAGAAGTTAAAAGATTGGCAGGTAAAGCCCGTGACAACAAATTGTCATTGGAAGAAATGAGCGGTGGCACATTTACCATCACCAATGGTGGTGTATTTGGCAGTATGATGAGTACGCCCATCATCAACCCTCCTCAATCAGCCATATTAGGTATGCACAACATCGTTGAAAGACCGGTTGTAGAAAACGGTCAGGTTGTAGTAAGACCAATCATGTATGTGGCATTGAGTTACGACCATAGAATCATTGATGGCCGCGAAAGCGTTAGCTTCCTTGTAAGGGTTAAAAACTTGCTTGAAAACCCTGAAATGCTATTCGACGGCAAAATGCCTGCTGAAAAAGTTTTAGGACTATAAGTGCCTATGCCCGACTATTTTTCACATCCAAGTTCAATCATAGACGAAGGCTGTAACATAGGAACAGGCACAAAAATCTGGCATTTTTCGCACATCATGAGTGCTTGCAACATTGGAAAATTGTGCAACATCGGTCAAAATGTAGTAGTTTCTCCGGGAGTAACATTGGGTGACAATGTTAAAATTCAAAACAATGTTTCGGTATACACAGGCGTCATTTGCGAAGATGATGTTTTTCTGGGGCCCAGCATGGTATTCACCAATGTGATCAACCCAAGAAGTGCTGTCAATCGAAAAGACCAATACATGACAACCAGAGTTTGCAAAGGTGCAAGTATTGGAGCAAATGCAACAGTGGTTTGCGGCAACAACATTGGCAAATATGCCATGATTGGCGCAGGAAGTGTTATCACCAAAGATGTGCCTGATTATGCTTTGGTATATGGCAATCCGAGCAAACAAGCCGGATGGGTAAGTGAATACGGTCATAAATTAGAATTTGATTCAAAAGGTTTTGCGGTTTGTCCTGAAACACAACAAGAATATCAACTAAAAGAAGGTAAAGTCAATAGAATAAAATGAAGAACATCCTGGTGACGGGCGGCTTGGGTTACATTGGTTCACACACTGTAGTAGAACTGGTTAAAAATGGTTTTAAACCCATCATCATAGACAATTTAAGCAATTCAGAAATCTTGGTCTTAGACAGAATAAAATCAATCTGCGGAACAGATATTCCATTTGTCCAAGGCGATGTTTGTGATGTTCAAGTATTAAATGACGTCATTCAAAAACACAAGATAGATGGCGTCATTCATTTTGCTGCATTTAAAGCTGTTGGTGAATCAGTAGAAAAGCCCCTCAAGTATTACAGAAACAATATTGGTGGTTTGGTTTCTTTATTGGAGGCCATGAATACCAATGGAATAAAAAACTTGGTTTTCAGTTCATCTTGCACCGTATATGGTGAACCAGACCAATCACCTGTAGACGAAAACGCAGCCATTAAAACGGCCAATTCGCCTTATGGCAATACCAAACAAATTGGTGAAGAAATCATCAATGAGTGTAAACAATTGAACGCTGTTATTTTAAGGTATTTCAATCCAATTGGCGCGCATCCATCTGCTAAAATCGGAGAATTGCCATTGGGTGTGCCAAACAATTTGGTGCCATTCATCACTCAAACTGCTGCCGGACTAAGAGAAAAACTAACAGTCTTTGGTAGCGATTATAACACCAAAGATGGTACATGTGTCAGAGACTATATTCATGTCGTCGATTTAGCAAAAGCGCATGTGATCGCATTGGATTACATCAGCAATCATCCAGAAAACAAAGTAGAAACTTTCAACATAGGAACCGGAAACGGACATACAGTTTTGGAAGTCATCAAAACCTTTGAATCAGTTAACAACATAAAGCTGAATTATACCATTGGCCCAAGAAGATCAGGTGATGTAGAAAAAGTATGGGCCAATCCTGAAAAAGCAGAAAAACAACTCGGCTGGAAAGCTGAACTTGGATTAGAAGAAATGCTTAGGTCTTCCTGGGCTTGGCAATCACAACTTTAATATTTTGAAATGAATCAACAGATCACCAACTCGCAATTATCTACACTTGCGAACACCCTTATTCCTTCAGAAATCATCAAATTGGGCAACGAAATCAGTGAAAGGGTAAAGCAAGGACAGAAAATATACAATTTCACCATTGGTGATTTCGATCCCAATATCTTTCCAATACCATTTGAATTGGAAGAGTTGATCATAGACGCATATCGCCAACACAGAACCAATTACCCGCCTGCAACAGGGATCAATGAACTCAGAATTGCCACTTGCAATTTTGTTAACAATAGACTTGGACTTGATTTCAAACCTTCTGAATGTTTAATTTCAGGTGGTGGACGTCCTCTGATTTATGCCACATATAGAACCATTTGCGACAGAGGTGAGAAAGTCATTTATCCTGTGCCATCCTGGAACAACAACCACTACACTCACTTTGTAGAAGGTGAGCACATTTGTATTGAAACCAAAGCCGAAAACAACTTCTTGCCAACCGCAGAAGAGTTGATTCCACATTTCAATGATGCCTGTTTATTGGCCTTGTGTTCTCCATTGAATCCAACAGGCACAGTTTACTCAAAAGAACAATTGACCAAAATTTGTTCAGCAGTTTTAGAGGAGAATAAAAGAAGAGGCGCTAACCGCAAACCACTTTACATACTTTACGACCACATTTATTGGACACTCATTTATGGCAGTGAGCATTACAACCCAGTATCATTGTTTCCTGAACTCAAAGCTTATACAGTATTCATAGATGGTATCAGCAAAGCATTCAGCGCCACAGGTGTAAGGGTTGGCTGGGCCATGGGACCGGCAGAAATCATAGACAAAATGAAAGGTATACTCAGTCATATCGGTGCATGGAGTCCAATGGCTGAACAAGTTGCAACTGCCGCCTATCTATCAAACGAAGCCGCAGTAGACAAACACCTGAACCACATGAAATCTGAATTGAGTTTAAGATTAGAACGCATTTACAATGGTTTCATGAACCTCAAAAACGAAGGTTATGCAGTTGATGCCATCATTCCAAAAGCATCCATGTATCTGACAATACGTTTTTCTTTAAAAGGAAAAACCGATCATAATGGCAATACCATTTCAAATACCGAAATGATGACGGCTTATCTCCTAAGCGAAGCTTCTTTGGCAATAGTACCATTTGCAGCTTTCGGCGCCGACAAAGAAAGTGAATGGTACAGACTGAGCGTTGGCACATGTAAAATTGAAGACATTGATGAAATGTTCAACAAATTGAAGTCTGCTTTAGATGCTTTGAAATGAATGAGTTCATTTTAAACATTCTGTCCGATAAATCCATTAAAGCCAAAGACAAAACCCCGATTTTGGGCAAAATGATATTGGATGACAGTTCTATGATCGATACGATGGTATCTATAGCTCAAAACTCAAAAGACCCTATCAAAGGTACCTTAATAGAAGCCATGGAATACGCCACTCAGCAGCAACCTGAAGTGGTAAACACAAATTGTTTTCATTTCATCATTGAACATTTGGAATCTAAAGCACCAAGAGTGAAATGGGAATCTGCTAAAGTGATAGGCAATACGGCTAGATTATTCCCTAAACTATTGCCAGAAGCTGTCGAAAAGCTAATTGTGAACACCAATCACGAAGGCACTGTGGTGAGATGGAGTGCGGCATTTGCTCTATCGGAAATATTAAAAACAAAATCAGGTTTGAACAAGGATTTGATTCCTACGGTTCAAAACATTTGTGAAAGGGAAGAGAAAGACAGCATCAAAAAAATCTATTTGAAAGCATTGAAAAGTATAGGCGCTTAGAGCGATCCTGTATACAATTTCATTATCGTTTCAACTTGCAGATCAGCATCAAATGCTTTTAAAAATTGTGAGTAGTCATTTTTCTGCATTTTCGATAATGATTGCAATTGATTTGCAAAGCCTATAGTATCATCTACACTATGAATCAAACTTCCGGGAGGAGCCAATTCCCTAAAGATTGCTACATCATTTACCAAAATTGGCAACCCTGAATGTGCTGCTTCTATCAAAGGTATTCCAAATCCTTCAATCATACTTGGATAAACAAACGATTGGGCTGCGCGGTACAACAAAGGAAGCTCTGCACCCGACAGATCATTTAAGATTGTCACTTGATTGTGTAAACCATTAGATTTTATAAATGAATTGACATCGTTCAACGTCTCCCCTTTTCTACCCGCCAATACCAATTTTAGATTTGAATTTTTAGTCGCATGAAAAGCTTTGAGTAAAGCCAGATGGTGTTTACGAGTTTGAAAGCTGCTGACATAAAGTATGAATTCATTTGGCAAACGATTTCTTGATCTGAACAATTCCAAATCTGCAGAAGCCGGCTGTGTGGTAAAAGATCTGCCGCAGGTTTGATACACCACTTTTATTTTCTTTTCATCGGCACCATAGAATTTGATCAAATCATCTGCTGTGGCTTTACTGGTTGCTACAACAACATCTGCTATTTTGATGGCATGTTCTGTTTTTTTGTCATAGATGAGGCGATCAGTAAATGCGTAATGTTCCGGAAAATGCCTAAAAATAACATCGTGAATGGTGACAATTTTTTTGA
Source organism: Bacteroidia bacterium (assembly GCA_036405075.1). Lineage (GTDB taxonomy): Bacteria > Bacteroidota > Bacteroidia > NS11-12g > UBA955 > JABMMZ01. The sequence goes on from DASWYG010000052.1 coordinate 9,424, forward strand.
TTCCGCTTGGCCATTTTCCAAAGGGCAACTCATTGCTCAAACCATGATAAAGATCGATGTTAAATCGTTTGAATTCTTTTATGATTCCACGTTCACGCCAAAGCAATTTAGAGCCGTAAGGAACAGCTGCTATGACATTGGATGGAAATTCGAGATGAGCAGGGCGCTTATCAAATAAGAAATAGTGATGTTCAGGATGAAGACGGATGATGCCATCGACCAGGTCTCGACTGTAATTGCCTAAACCGGTTTGATTGTGAAAATACCTTTTGGCATCAAATCCGATTTTCATCAGACTGCAACGTTAAAGTCTCTCAAAGCATCGTTCAAAGACGTTTTGAGATCGGTACTTGGTTTTCTTTTACCAATGATGATTGCACAAGGCACATGGTATTTACCGGCAGGAAATTCCTTCTCATAAGAACCCGGAATCACCACACTTCTCTCAGGTACATAACCTTTGTAGGTAACAGGTTCAGCACCGGTAACATCAATGATCTTGGTAGACATGGTAATGGTAACTCCTGCACCTAATACAGCTTCTTTGCCAATGTGTGCACCTTCAACCACAATACATCTTGATCCTATAAAACAATCGTCTTCAATGATAACAGGGGCGGCTTGCACCGGCTCCAATACACCACCAATTCCCACACCACCGCTGAGGTGCACATTTTTACCTATTTGAGCACAACTGCCAACTGTTGCCCAAGTATCAACCATGGTACCGCTGTCTACATAAGCTCCAATATTGACAAAACCGGGCATCAATATAACACCCCTATTGATGAAAGAACCATAACGGGCAACTGATCCCATTACCGCTCTAACTCCCTGAGAAGCGTAATCTTTTTTCAATGGAATTTTATCGCAGATCTCGTAAGGTCCTATCGTTTCTGTTTCAATTTGCATGATGGGAAAATACATGATGACACCTTTTTTCACCCATTCATTGACTTGCCAACCGCTACCATCTATTTTGGGCTCAGCTACTCTTATTTTACCTTTATCGAGTGCTTCAATAAGTGAAAATATTGCTGCCTTTACTTTATCTTCTTTGAGCATATCACGGTTTTCCCATGCTTGCTCAATGATGCTTTGTAATTCTAAAGATTCTGTCATACTTATAAATTAACTGCAAAACACGTCAAAAATCATTAAATTACATAAAAACAAACCTTACATTTCATTAAACCGAGCCAGAAATAAGCGACAACACAGTAAAAAAACTGCAGTAAATTTCATTATCCTGTTATTTCTTAGCAAATTTGCCCTAATGAATCCCATGCATTACAAAATTTTGAAACCCGCCATTTTCTCATTGTTACTGACTTTGAGTTTCAGCGTATTTTCTCAAGGCACCCAGTATTTGTCTATGGACGAGGCTGTTTTAGGTGTTAACAAGGAAACCAAGAAATCACTCAGACCTCAAGTACTTCCAATGCTATCATGGCTACCCGGTGGCAGCCGTTTCGCTTATGTGAAAGTAGGAAATCCAAGTAAATTGATGATCGTTGAAGTTGAAACTTACAAAATTGATTCAAGTATCACCCTCGACAACCTCAATGAAGCCGCCGGCCGATACAAATCAGGCATGAGTTTTAAATCATTTCCTCCATTTGAATGGATCGACAATGACAACGTCCGAATTTTCAAAGACAACGAATACCTCAATTTTAATTTGTCTGCAAATGCATTCAGAGGTATTCTGAGCATAACTGCCAGTGCTGAATACAATGAAGTTGATGGAGAAAGAAATCAAGTTGCCTATGTCGACAAGAACAATTTATTCGTAGCAGGTGAATCGGGTGTACAACAAATCACCACGGATGGTGGCAAAGGCATTGTGTATGGACAATCTGTACACAGAAACGAATTTGGCATAGATAAAGGCCTTTTCTGGAGTCCTGATGGAACAAAATTGGCTTTTTACAGAATGGATGAAAGCATGGTAACCGACTATAGCATCTACGATAACAGCACTATGCCAGCGAGTACTCGAACCATTAAATACCCAATTGCAGGTGCAAAAAGTCACCATGTCAAACTGGGTGTATACAATCTGAATGCTAAGACTGTAACATATATGGAAACCGGAGAACCCCTTGAACAGTATTTAACCAATATCACCTGGTCGCCTGAAAGTGATTACGTATACATCGCCATTGTTAACAGGGGACAGAATCAGTGTTTTGTAAACAGATACAATGTTGAAAATGGTGTATTGGATAAAATGTTGTTTGAAGAAAGAGATGAAAAATATGTAGAGCCGCAACATGGTATCAGGTTTTTGAGCAATGAGACCTCAAAATTCATTTGGCAAAGTGAAAGAGATGGATTCAATCATTTATATCTATACAGCACAAGTGGAAGAATGATCAGACAGTTGACCAAAGGCAAATGGGTTGTAACCAATTTTCTCGGTATTGATCAAAGAGGTGAATTTGCCTATTTTGAAGGCACCAAGGAAAGCCCGATAGAAAGACATGTTTACAAAGTGAACATCGACAATGGTGAAATAAAAAAACTCACCAACGAAGCCGGCACCCATTATGGTTTGTTCAACAAACAATTTACTTATTTCATCAATTCTGTCAGCAGTTTAACCATTCCAAGAAGAATGAACCTGAAAGACAATAAAGGTGAATCATTGAGAAACATTTTAGATGCTTCTAACCCTCTATCTGAATACAAACTGGGTGAAACCTCCATATTTCCGATTGTACATGAAGGCAATGTGTTGTATTGCAGAATGATCACACCTCCCGGTTTTGATAAAACCAAGAAATATCCGGTAGTGGTATATGTTTACGGTGGTCCTCATGTTCAATTGATCAACAACACATGGTTGGGTGGCAGCGATTTGTGGATGCAATTGATGGCACAGAAAGGTTACATCGTGTTTACACTCGACAACAGAGGTTCTGCCAACAGAGGGCATGAATTTGAAAGTTCTGTACACAGGCAATTGGGCACCAATGAAATGTCTGACCAATTGGCCGGTGTCAATTACCTAAAGAATTTGGCTTATGTGGATGCCAATAGAATGGGTGTATTTGGATGGAGTTTTGGAGGATTTATGACCACCACCCTTATGAGTCGTGCACCGGGAGTATTTAAAGCCGGTGTTGCAGGTGGACCGGTGATCAATTGGGGTTTATATGAAATCATGTACACAGAGCGATACATGGACAGTCCAGAAGAGAATCCGGAAGGTTATAAAAACAACAACCTATTGAATTACGTCAACAGTTTGCAAGACAAATTGCTGATGATACATGGATGTGACGATGATGTGGTTTTGTGGCAACACAGTTTGTTGTATTGCAAAACTGCTGTAGATGTCGGTAATACTTATTTGGATTATTTTGTTTATCCCGGTCACCCTCACAATGTAAGAGGAAAAGACAGGATTCACTTGATGCAAAAGATCACAGAATACTTAATGGAAAACCTTTAAAAAAAAATCCCCGAAAGGGGATTTTTTTATACTTCTTCTAATAAGGTTCTGAATGCTAAAACGGAATCACCATATTTTTCATAGGTTTTTGCTTTCAAAGCAGGACCGTAATTTTCGGCATAATCGTTATAATCTTCTATACTG
>DASWYG010000053.1:0-7147 GCA_036405075.1 Bacteroidia bacterium
ATTCAGGGTATATAAACATGGCTTGGACAAAGAATTTGAAACATTTAAGACACCCTTTCTTTTTGACCAATTATGCATTGACCGAAAAAACAATAAATGGTTTGGCACTTTTGAAAATGGCATTTACCTGATAAAATCAAATGCTCCTAAAGAAATTGACCTCAACAACAAAATAAAAAAGGGCATTCTTTCATTGAAAACAGACGGAGAGAGGTTATTGTTGCTGACTGAAAAAAACGGCTTGATAGCAAAAGACAAATCCAATGTAAAGCAACTTTTTTACCTTGAAAAATTTAAAAGAATCAGAGGATTTGTTTCAGGCAAAAACTTTAAACTCATTGGCATTGATGGCGGACTTTATAAGACCGACAACAACTTCAAGAGATTGATCCATTTAAATACTGATGCGGTAAAAGACATTGAACATGGTTTTGGAGATGACATATTGATTGGAAGTTCATCAAAAGCACATCTGTTTAGAAATGACACACTCGTTCGCTTGAACGACAAAAGAACTACTGCAATTTGTGCCGTCTCAAACCATGAAATTTGGATGGGTGGATTGAACGGTATTGAAACCATTCAATTAAATGCTCACAATGCAAAAGCTAAACCAATCAACATCCATCCGATCATCAATGAAAGCCATATCAATGACATCAAAAGGGATAAATTTGGCAATATTTGGATCGCCACCAATCAAGACGGCCTGTTTCAATACAACAATGGCAAAGTGTTTCAATTCAACACCTCATCATCTTCTGATCGATCTATAACTTCGGATATATGCATCGAAATTTACCCCAAAGAAAATGGAGAAATATGGTTAATCACCAATAAAGGCATTTCAATACTTCGTTCAGAAAAAAACCTCAATTTGGTGTGGAAATCATACAATTTGACAAGTGCTGAAGGATTTCCAATTCAAGGCATTTCAGGACTTGCATTTATATCCAATTCACTGTTTGTCTCAACTCAATCAGGATTATTTGAATTCAATAAATTGCCCATCGTTTCTAATGAAACATCTGCAACAATTATCACCAAACTGGAGGTTAATTTTAATACAGCGAATATGCATCAATTGATATTGCCTTATGACAGCAACAATTTAACCATTTCGTTCGCTTCTTCGTTCATAAATACCAATTCTGAATATGCGTTTAAATTTCGAGTCAAACAATTGGGACAAGACTGGATCAAAACAAATTTCTTACAAGTCCCTTTATACAATTTAAGTCCGGGGAAGTACACATTCGAAATTGCATCACTGAATGCGCATGGACGTGCCGGACCTGTCAGCAGTATCGAATTCACCATTAAAAAACCCTGGTACAACACATGGTGGTTTGTGAGTAGTATCAGTCTTCTGATAGTATCCATTGCTGTATATTACATCAAATTAAACAGAGACCGACTAAAACTGAACAATGATCTGATCAGGCAAAAGCTTAGAGTGCTCAGATCACAGATGAACCCACATTTTGTTTTTAATGCTTTAAGCAATTTACAAAACTTGGTTCATTCAAAAAACACCGTTGTTACCAATGAGTACATAGGAAAACTGGCCCACATCATCAGAAAAGGAATTGAATTCACAGATAGTGAATTCATTACCCTCGACAAAGAAATTGAATACACAAGACATTATTTGGACATTGAAAAAACGCGTTTTGGAGAAAAATTCAATTGGGAACTCATTTGCAAAATAGATCCCAACAAGTTGCAGGAACTAAAGGTCCCGCCATTGCTCATTCAACCTATGGCTGAAAATGCCATCAAACACGCCTTCAAGTCTATAAAAACAAATGGCTTTTTAAGTATATCAATTGAACTAAGTAACAAACAAACCATTAGCTATACCATTAAGGACAACGGAATCGGTATATCTGAAGCATCTATGAATTCAACCCGATATGGCTTAGGCATAGTGAAGGAGCGCATTCAATTGCTTTATAAAAACAACTCTGAAAAAGGCCAATTCAGCATAGAAAACATCAATGATGAGAATACCAGCGGAACTAAAATCACCATACTACTTCCTAAAATTAAAAACCAAACATGATCAAAAAGAAAGCATACATAGTTGAAGACGAAAAGCACAATTTGGAATACCTAATCAGTTTAATTAATGAACACTATGGGCAGAAGATTGAAGTTATAGGGCATACAGACAGCATACTCGAAGGATCTGAATTTTTAAAAAACACAGCTGTAGACGTCATTTTCCTCGACATCGAACTGGCTGATGGACAAGTTTTCGACCTGTTGAGGCTAATTGATTATAAAAAATACAAACTTATTTTCATCACAGGGTATTCTCAATATGCCATCAATGCCATCCGATTTTCGGCGCTCGACTATTTACTAAAGCCAATAGTAACCAAAGAATTCATAGATGCGGTCGACAAACTATTAGAAACAGATAATCATCAAAATGAAATGATTGATGAATTTGTCAAACAGAATGATTTTAAATTTTCTGAATATTTGGTACTCAACAAATCCAATTCAATTGACCGATACAAATTTGAAACGATCATGTATATGAATGCGGATGGTGCTTACACTGAAATTTTTCTTGAAAACTCTAAAACCACTGCAAGTAAATCCATTAAAGATTTTGAAGACATTTTGCCTGAAAATCAATTTTTCAGGTGTCACAAATCTCATATTGTCAATCGACTTTTCATTAAAAAGGTAATGAAAGGCCGTGCGCTCGAATTGACACTATTCAATGGCACAGTTTTACCTGTTTCAGTCCGAAAAAAGGAAGAATTCATCAATTGGTATAAGTCCTAAATTTCAAAATACAGGTTAAAATTACACGTTCATAAAACAAACCTACACGTTTATAAGACTATTTGATTACTTCTGTTAATTAAGACTAAATTCGTGAATAAATACAATATTACTGATTCTAATAGGGCTCTGAGTCCAATTAAACCATATTCTACAATCTAAAACGATGAAAGAAAAAGACCGCAAATTTGTAGGTCTTTTTTTTTCATTACTTCCGTATCAGCCTCGTTCTCATTCTCGCTCTCATTCCCCGTAGCAGAGTTTTTCGCTGCACTTTAAACACGCCACGGGGCAGGCCCTTACTAAAAACACTCTGAGGCTCCGCTCTCATTTTCGTTCTCGCTCTCATTCTCATCCTCATTCCCCGTAGCAGAGTTTTTCGCTGCACTCTAAACACGCCACGGGGCAGGCCCGTACAAAAACACGTTGTGGCATCCGCTCTCGTTCTCATTCTCGCTCTCATTCTCATCCTCATTCCCCGCAGCAGAGTTTTTCGTTGCACTCTAAACACGCCACGGGGCAGGCCCTTTATCAAAAAACACTCTGTGGCTCCGCTCTCATTTTCATTCTCGCTCTCATTCTCACTCTCACTCTCATCACTACCCTACCTTTACCCTTTGCTTTTCGGCGCCTTGTTGGTCATCTTTCAATCTATTCAATGATTGTCCTCTGTTAAACTGGTAACTAAAACTCAACATGGCCACACGAGTATCCAGAAAGCTCTTCCAGGATGCGGTAGATTGATTCAAACTTAAAATATCACCTCCCGGCTTCATTGTGTATAGAAAGTCCGTGACGGCAAATCTCAAAGAACCTTTTTTATTGAATTGCCAAGCTATACCCGCTCTCGCAGAACCAACCGGTATCAAAACGAATTGTGCAGAAGCTACCTTACTTTGATAGTTACCACTCAATTCAGCATTCCATTTTGGATGCAGTGTAAAATTGAAATTGGGGCCAATGTAAAAAAATGTTCCATTGTTCTTTAAATCCTGGCCATACAAAGTACCTGCAAAACGATTGTGACTCACTTCAGTATAGACATTCATTCGCAACCATTTTCCAATTTTAGCCCCACCACTCATATTGAAAACCAAACTGAGTTGCTTGCCAATATTCCCCGGTCTGCTGTAAAAAATTCCGCCTGATTGTTCAATGGTTTCCGAGATCAAATTGTCTGTTAAGCCAAGTACACCATTGACTCTCCAATTGTTTTTATAAATGTAACTCAACTCCATTTCATTTGTAAATGTTGGTTTAATGAAAGGATTACCTGCATACAATGTATACCTGTCTAAGGGATAAATAAAAGGATTCATATCCTGATAATTGGGTCTGTCTATTCGCCTGCCGTAATTGACGCCAACAATGTGCATGGAGTGACTGTCTAAAGCATAAGAAATGTAGCAGGTAGGAAACAACGAATGATACTGTCTGCTGAAAGAAGAGTCTTTTACATTTGCATTGCCATGCTGATACCCTTTTGAATGGGTGTGCTCCCAACGCAATCCGGCTTGCACCGACAATCTTTTTTTACTGATGCTGTGGTTCCAATATGCTGCCTGAATGTCTTCTGCATAATCGAAATCGTTTGTAAACTGATTGTTGATGGTACGTGTACCATTCACATCATCCATGAAACCTGCATAATTGCTGGATCTGATTCGGGAAGACCTGAGGCCCATTTCCATATTGCCATACTTTCGGTAATCCTTGCGTGTATCAACTCCAGTTGTCAACAAATGAATACTCGAAGGCAATTCTCCTATCAACAAAGTTTGACTCACTTGCTGACCTGTAGAATCCATTAAACGATTGAGTGTACTTTGTTTGTTTCTGGAGTCATAACTTGACCATTCTGCATACACAGAAACGCCTGAACGACCTGAATCCAAATTCAAATCATAATAAGCATTTGCACCTTGATTCTTAAATAAAGTACTGATTGGAATATCTGCTTTCACCTGATTTTTCAAATATCGTCCACCATCTCTTATTTCGGCATAATTTCCGGTATGTCTGTCAGCATTTAAATTCATTTCGTTTAAACTGATGGTCAAAGTCTGTTTATCGCTCAAATAAATATCAGCACCTAAAGTGCCTTGAGCTTGTTCATTGCGCTTGCGGATATAGGTATTTTGAACAAAACTCGACATCAAACTCCCATCTGAATTGTAGTAACCGCGTTTGATGGTGAGGTCTTGAAAATTATTTTGCAATCCATAAGATCCATTGCCAAAGAAATTAATTTTATTGACCCTATAATTGAAACTAAGAGAATGACTGTGACGAATGTAACGGCCGGTACCGGCATTGTTGCTCCATCGTCCATTGAATCCTTTTGCTCTTGATTTTTTCATGCGTATAACAATGACACCGCCACTTCCAACAGCAGGGTACTTGGAGCTTGGATTGGTCATGATGACTATGTTTTGAATGTTCTCCGCCGGAATGGATTTGAGGTATTGTATGCGTTCTTCTTCTGCCAAATTCAACAATTGATCATTGATGTATACACTCACACCGCTCAGTCCCTGCAGCCTAATACCACCTTGTTCATCCACCATTATGCCCGGAGCTCGTTCCAATAAATCTATTGCTGAAATGCCTGCGGTGGTTAATAAAGCATCCGGATTGATCACAGTTTGTTTGATGTCTTGAACAATAAATGGCGTTTTGGACGTTACAGATACCGTTTTAAACTCTTTAAGCAATGGAAGCATGACGATTAAAGTGGTATCATTTTTTACAGAAATCAACTTGTACTGTTTTACGAAATTTGTTGCTTCAACTCTAATCAACAAATTTTCACTTTCTGTGAATTTCAACTGATACAATCCGTTGTTCAAGTGTTTGGATTGATAGATTACAGAAGAATCTTTAGGGTTTAAAACTTTAACATTGGCATTGTAAACAGGCTTATTTTCGATGCTGTCAACAATTTTAAGAAATGTGAATCTCTCTTGAGAGCTTGCATGAAAACAGAAAAGAAAAGTAGCAAAAAGTAAAGTATAGCGCATGGAGTACAAGATGGTTTTGTAAATGTTTTGCAATTAAAAAAGAGTTCATTTAAAAGCATTAATTATTAGTTCAATCAAATTTTATTTCAGATGAATTCTATTAGGAGAACACTGTGGGGTAACAGAGTAAATCAATCTAATTAATTTAATTTAACCAAATTTCAAGTGTCAAAAACAAGTAACCAACATCCGGTTAACTTTATCACACAAATTAGTGTTCACAAAATACTAGAAATTTCATCTATTTAATTTTCAAAATTGTTTTTTAATTATCATTTCCGTTTCACAGCTAGTATTTCCATTTTTACAAAATTAGTTTAAGTATTATACATAAGATATTCTACTCTCTTTAAACTTTAAATAATTAAGAATTATCATACTTTTGCAATTGAATTGAACTTTTTATAACCTAGAAATTAATTATAAATTTGAAAGCATGAAAAATTTAAATGATTTAATTGGTAATTTAAGAGAGAGGTTCACGAACCCATTTTTCTTTTCTTTTATATGTTCTTGGTCAATTATTAATTGGAAAATAATTATTGCTTTAATTTGGTTTGGCCCTGATCAATTTTCTAAATCAGGCGATTATTCAATATTTAAATTTATTGAGCAAAATACGACAACTTCAACATCTTTTTGGTATCCAATACTTTTAGCACTTATTTATACATTTTTAAATCCAATTCTTAAAAATATTATCATTGCATTTTACACTTGGTCGTCAAAATGGGGCGAAAAATGGAACTTAAAAATTCTCAAAGAAGGTTATATAAGTATAAATAAATACATGAAATTAAGATCAGAGAATGAAAAACAATCCTTAGAATTAATGCAAATAATCCAAAACGAGAGTGTATATATTGATAATTTCAACAGATTACAAAACGATAAAAACACTCTGCAACAGTCTTATAATGATTTGCGTTCAGAAAACTTCATTTCAATTGATTTCATACAAAAACTAAACAATATTAAGTTATTAAACGGAACATGGGAGAAAACTTACATATCTCTAGAAAATAATATTGAAAGTGAATCTGTCACAATTGAAGAAGGAAAGTACTACATACAAAGACCAACAGCAAACAAAATTCACGTTTTTAATATTTTTGATTTCTATTTCGACAATAAAAATCAAAAATTGTTTTTTATTAAAGAACTGGTCCAAAATGAGAGGGCAAATAAACCAAAAGAAGAATATTTCCTTGTAAATAGATTACATTTTGAAGGCAACGATATACTTGTGGGAACAGAAAACTTAAACCGTGTTCAATATAAAAGAAGGTGAGTTAATTTTAAGGAAAACTTATACTGAATAATTT
>DASWYG010000054.1:0-4763 GCA_036405075.1 Bacteroidia bacterium
ATCAAAATATAATGCTTCAGAAATTCTTGCTGCATACAGTTTGCGTAAATTGACTCCTGGATACAGCGGATCAGCAATATTGGCAAGAAATTCTTCAGCTTCAGAATTGGGAATCGGGTTTACAAATGCTGATTTGAATCAGGATATGCTGATTGGTCATGCTGCATCTGGTGATGTATCGGTGGTCAAATTTTATGATCAGTCGATGAACAGTGGGAACGACTTGGAACAATCTGTTGTAGCCCAACAACCTCTAATTGTAGAATCCGGCTCTGTATCCGAAGCTGCCTATGGAAAGCTAGGATTGAAATTCAATTCTTCGATGTTTAGCGGCCTAGGATCAACAATAGCGTTAGCCAATTCCGACTTCACATTATATTTGGTTTTTGATGCATCGGAACTTGATGGAGAAATGACTTTCGAAATAATTGATTCTAACACTAGTGCGGTTGTAGATTCATTGGTGCATGAACTTGGTTCTAAAAAGGACAAAGTGCTTTTGAGTCTTTATTATGATCAAACAGATTCTAACCTAATGATTCGTCTTCCAGAGTGGTCAGCAGGAATATCTTTTGATCCAAGTACACAGATGCTTGGAGTTAAGTTTGACGGATCATACGACTTCAGTGGTTATATCAGTGAATTGATTCTGCTTGCAAAAAATCTGATCAAAGAAGGAGTAGATATTGACACTGAATTAGAGATAAAAACATATTGGAACCTGCATGGAAAAGATACTACTTATCCATTGGACATGGTGAATACCATTGATCATTTAGGCGGTTTCAGTTTGCGTAAGTTGAAATCAGATTATATCGGTGATGTCATAGGTGTATATAACGGTTCAGATGTCTATTTGGAAGTTGGTCTTGTAGGAGATACGCTTGATGAATCAACCTTGGAAGCACACGCAGCATTAGGAGATGTAATAGTTTCCAAATGGATCAATCAGGTGGGCAATGAAAATCTGGTGTTCGAGCAGGAGAGCACAGATGTTTGGCCATACATCATTGAAACAGGTGTAGTGAATTACACTTTTTACGATCAACCCGGACTGAGGTTTTTTGAAACCTACTTGAGTTGGATGGCAACAGATTTCGAATTCTCAGATACTGATTTTACCATCTACATGGTGGCTGATATCATGAATGGTGATGGCAATATAACATTGAAGGTATTTGACTCAGATAATGGTCAAACACTTTCTGAGCAAGTATTCGATACAGAGGATTACACCAGGAAACTATTGATCGCCTTGTATTACAATCAATCATCTCAATCATTGACATTCAGAATTCAAAATCACAGCAAAGTCTTCGATTTCAATCCGAATTATAACATGTTTGCCATATACTCAGATGCATCGTGTGTATTTGATGGCAGCATCAGTGAATTCTTGGTATTTGCAAAAGATTTGAGAAAAACCGGCAAAGCAGCAGCACTTGAAAACAACATCAAAACCCATTGGGGATTAATTTAAAAACAAATAATTAGAAATGGTACAATTAGGAACAGTACCTCCAATAGTAACGGAGATAGAAGCAGAAACCACCGACAGATTTGGTAATGTGTTGCCAACAATTATAGTTAAACCTGACGAACCTGAAATCAATTGGAAAAGCTATGATTATGCAGATGCTTTTTTGTCGAAAATGACCTCGCCAACAACAGCAGATGAGATTGATATTCATCAACTGACCGCTGATTTGACATCCATTGGTGCCTTGTCTAAATTCATTTGGTTGGCTCCCTATATAGGAGGCAATGCTGCCGATCATTCTTTGAATCTTTGTTATCCTTATGCCAAAGGCGGAAATAAAATAAGATTCGTAGGAAGTGCAGTTCACAACAGTGATGGTGTACAAGGAGGAACAGGGGTTTATGCAAAGAATGATTTGTGTTTGAGTCAATTGAATCCTGAGGATTTCTCCATGGGCTTATATTCGCTCGATTCAGCTCTTACATCCGTTGCTGTAATGGAAATGGGTTTTGGTAAGGATTATGGTGATTTTGTAGGCATATATTTGGGTAATAATTCCTACTTTGGAAGTTCACCTTTCTTTTCAACTCGAAATTATGGCAACAAAGTGGCATTTTCTTTGACAGATGCCAGCGGTCAGTTTGATTATGTCATGAACGGCAGTAGAAGAGCTGTTGCCAGAAATGGCAGCATCATAGCAACAAGTAGTACTTTCGTGGGTTGGTATGAAATAGCCAACGACAATTTGACCTTTTTGTCTTATTTAGGGGATGGCACTGGTAATGCCAGACGAATTGCCATGCATTATGTTGGGGAACATTTTTCAGACACTGAAATTGCAGACAATTATGCAGCTTTTCAAGCCTTTCAAACCAGCAGAGGACGGGAAGTGTAAGCAGCTTAGGATGCTATATGCCTCCTTAGACAACTTGAAAGTTTAAGTTCAATTGTTCTGAGACTTTTTAAGCCACGTAGTATTTAACCATGAAATTGTATGCATTGTCATACATAATGGCTTTGGCAATGGTTTCTGCATTCATACCCAAATAATTAGCTGGAATTTTGGGCTCGTTTGCAAAATAGTCCTCCAATCCTTCAATCAATTGATCGTATAAGTTCTGTAAGCAATCAGCTCTCCTGAATGTATTCAACGGATTGATGATGCCATCAAAATCGCTGCCCAGGCAAATGCACTGCCAAGGATTGGGGAATTGCTTCTCATAAGCATATTCAGCCACATCAATAACTGTTCTGAAGAAGTAATTGAATTCTATAGACCTTTTCTTTCTTTTACTTAAGGCCCATTTGAACCATTTCAATGGTTTTTGAAACAAGCCATGGTCGCTACCCAGAATTCTTTGGTCCAATTCAACACCAAACAATCCACCCGTTTTGTAAATTCTGTAAATGTCTTCATCCAGTCGCAAGTTAATGTCATGCTTGTAATAAGTATTAATTCCACCGTGGCTACATATAATTGGAACCGGATCGTTTTGATAAGAGGTTTCTAAAATTTCGTAGTACGCATCACGGGCTTTTATAGACATGTGTTTGATGTCAATGTGTATCCTCCGCCCATTATCTTGAGATAGGAGCAGCTGAATGACATCTTTACCTCTTTGAGACAATGGAGCGAGATCAGTATCAGGATGATCACCATCGCTCATGCCATAGGTTTGGTCCAATAAACTGCCGGCTTGACCGGTTAAACTCTGTGCATGTGTGCAAAGTGAGTTGTAAAAGTGATGGGCCAATGTGATGATGAATGGTGGATGATCCCAAGCCTTAACTGATCGAATATTGATCGATAATTTGGACCAGGCTGTGTCGTCATTAACATTTCTACCCTCACAAAATACGTGAGCACCTTCAATAGTAGGTATGATCCAAAGGTCAGTACCTGGTCCATTTATGATATCTCCGATGTTGTTCGCAATTCTATAGGTTTTGCTATTTACTTGAGTACCGTTTAGTTTTTTCAAAAAATCGTATTCTTTGTTTAAATCAATGAAATAATTAAAATGACTGTTCATCACATGGTCGATTCTTGCTTTGCTGAAAAGACTGGCAAATTGCGCAATTCTTCTTTCGAATTCGTTGGCAGACAAAGCCTTTTTTCTTATTTCAAAAAAACCAACTTCACTTGGATACAACGAAGTAAATACGATACGAACCCCACCATCTACAGAAGATGTGAAATCTGCTTGTCTGTAGCGACTGATGCCAAAAACATTTTCAATGTCAGCATCATAGTTGGTTTCCCTGTCTTGAGTCCAAATGCAAGCACTGTCGCCCATGTTGTTTGGATTGCTGTCAGTTTTGAATGAATTGCCATAAGGCTTTAAAGTGGAGTGTGAGTGGATGTCAATAATGGGTTTGGTCATAATTTGTTTTTATTAAGTGTGAATAGTATTTGTTAGTATACTGATCTATGTTTACGTGATGAAGGATTTTCCTGGCAAATAACATTAGAGTTGTAAATGAGGATAAATGAACAAGCCTTAAAGGGGCGGAATTTAAAGATTGAAATTGTATAGAGATGCGATTTGCTGTAGTTTTTTTTCAAATAGTAAGATTTAACTATTGATCTGTTTTAATAACCGCTTTGTGTTTTAGTGTCTTAAATTGAATTTACCAATGTGGCTCAAAGGATATGGAGTTTTGCTATAGTTCCTTTACTTAGACTATTTTAATGATAGCCCATACTTAATTCGATTCACAATGGTATATGTGCACTCAACAAACTTTGCGTCTCCGCGTTTTATTTTCTCCCTGTCATGTTTTTAAACTTGGAATGTATCTCAGGAATTTTAAGTAAATTCATATATTTGAATTAAAGAATAAAATTACTATGAAATTGGCCGCTAAAGACATCTTACTGATCATTTTGTTTCTCTTTTTCGGCGTTCTGTTCTTTTTTCCTTGGCAAATTGTTCCAAGAGATGAATCGAAGAACAATATTTATGTCTTTTTCCTGGCGCTTGTTTGGGTAGGGATATGTCTATTGGTCTTTTTTAGGATTCGGAAATTCCAAATCAAAAGAAAGTGGCTTTTTGGACTGGTTTTGTTCGTTTTGATATTACCTACATTGCCGAAATTGGTGTTGACTGTTCTTTATACCGGATTACCTCAAGCGTACAATCATTATGTCTATTACGAAAATGTGAAAGATACCAATGAAAAGGTCTTACACATTTATTACAGGTTCCCAATGGGTGGATTCTGGAAGTTCAAACATGTCATTGCAGTCCCAAAATACAACATCCGTTTTGAAAGATTTTTT
>DASWYG010000055.1:0-4858 GCA_036405075.1 Bacteroidia bacterium
ACTTCTGGTTTATACAGTGGTGTAACACTTGAAGCTCTTGTAGATTCAAGCGGTTTGGCTGCAAATGGTATAGTTCCTGTTAAAAAAGCACTTTTCATGGACCTGTTGGCCAATGGTTGGAACTCTGCACTCGATAAAGCAGAAGGATTAGCGATAATCAACGACAGTACAATTGCTATTTGCAACGACAACGACTACGGACAAACTTCTCCTTCTCAAAATGGATTGGCCACTGCTACATCCAATGTTGGACATGTTATCGTTTATGGTTTGTCTGGCAACAACAAATTGAAAAATTATGTAGCTCCTTCTTTCAATATCATTACAGGTACTACAGGCCCTTCAACAGCACAAACTCCATATCTCAATGGTGTTGCAAAAGGCGTTAAATTTACTTCTGTCTTAACGGCCGGTGAATACATCAATTCATATAGAATGTGTGGTACACCTGATGGTGTTGGCGCTTATGACAATGGCAACGGTACATTTACATTATTGGTGAACCACGAATTTGGCAATACTGCAGGCATCAACCGTGCACATGGTCAAAAAGGTGCATTTGTATCTAAATGGGTCATCAATAAATCTGATCTTTCTGTTGTCAGTGGTGCTGATTTAATTCAATCAGTTTACCTTTGGAATGGAAGCAATTACACAAAATACGATGTCAATAACCCATCTTCAAGTGCTGCATTTGCAAGATTCTGTTCAGCTGATTTGCCTGAAGTTTCTGCATTCTACAACGCGTCTACAGGTTTAGGTACTCAAGAAAGAATCTTCATGAACGGTGAAGAAAACGGTAATGAAGGACGTGGTTTTGCACACATTGCTACCGGTGCCAATGCAGGTTCAACCTATGAACTGCCTTATTTGGGTAAATTCTCTTGGGAAAACTCAGTAGCTTCTCCTTACTCTTCTGATAAAACTTTAGTCATTGGACTTGATGATGCCACTCCTGGTCAAGTATACATGTACATTGGTTCTAAAAAATCAAGTGGTACCGATATTGAAAAAGCAGGTTTAAGTGGTGGTAAATTGTATGGTATAACTGTTAACGGACTTACTACCGAGTCAAGTTCTTCTATTCCTTCACCTAATACAGCATTCACTCTAACTGATATGGGCGCTATTCAAAATAGTACCGGATCAACGCTTAACAGCATAAGTAATGCTGCCGGTGTAACAAATTTCTTACGTCCGGAAGATGGTGCATGGGACCCTTCAAATCCAAACGATTTCTATTTCGTTACTACTAACTCTTTTACAAGTCCAAGCAGATTGTGGAGATTGAGATTCAAAGACATTGCTAACCCAGAATTGGGTGGAACAATTACAGCGGTATTAGATGGTACTGAAGGCCCAAAAATGATGGACAATATGACCATCGACAATTTTGGTCATGTTTTAATTACAGAAGACGTTGGAGGTAATATCCACAATGGTAAAGTTTGGCAATACACGATCGAAACAGATGCATTGACACTTCTGGCAGAACATGATCCTAATCGTTTCATCACAGGTGGTAGCAATTTCTTGACCATAGATGAAGAGTCATCAGGTATCCTTGATGTTCAAAATATATTAGGTCCTGGTATGTTCATTTTGGTGGATCAAGCGCATTACGGTATTGGAGGTGAATTGGTTGAAGGTGGACAAATGTTAGCGATGTTCAACCCTGAAACATTCAATTCTAATCCTGAAATTTCAGTTGTTGGTAACGGCGTTGAAATCTTAAGAGGTGACGTTACACCATCTATCACAGACAATACTGACTTTGGTTCAATTGCAGGTGCTCAAACCAAAACCTTTAACATCAAAAACAATGGTGCGGGTTCATTGATCATCAGCTCTGTTGAATTTAAAGGAAGCAATGCTTACGATTTCAATATCGTAAACGCACCGGTTTGGCCTTTGAAAATCAATGCAAATTCAAGTTATAACCTGGTGGTGAAATTCACTCCAAGTCAAACAGGTTTGCGCACTGCTTCTATCACCATCAATTCCAACGATGTGGATGAAAAATCATATAGCTACTCTATTCAAGGTACAGGAGTAAGCGCCGGATTGACCGGTCCTTCTTCAACTCAATCACCTTATTTGTTGCCATTGGTACAAGGTGGAAAGTTCACTTCAATCATGACAGTTGGTGATTATGTAGGTAATTACAGAATGACTGGTTTAATGGATGGTATGGGCGCATTTGACAATGGAAACGGAACATTTACAGTTGTGATCAATCACGAGATTGGCAATACTGCTGGTGTCGTTAGAGCTCATGGATCAAAAGGTGCTTTTGTATCTAAATGGGTCATCAACAAATCAGATTTATCTGTATTGAGTGGATCAGATTTGATCAAATCGGTTTATTTGTGGAATGGTACAGCTTATACCAAATACGATGCAAGTAATCCTGTTGCCCTAAGTGCATTCAGCAGGTTCTGTTCAGCTGATCTGCCATTGGTGTCAGCTTTCTATAATTCAAAAACAGGTTTAGGTACCAAAGAAAGAATTTTCATGAATGGTGAAGAATCAGGTAATGAAGGCAGAGCATTTGCTCACATCATCACTGGTACTGAAGCAGGTGTTTCTTATGAATTGCCTTACTTGGGTAAATTCTCTTGGGAAAACTCTGTAGCTTCTCCAAACGAATCTGATAAAACCATTGTAGTTGGTACAGATGATGCCACTCCTGGTCAGGTTTATGTGTACATCGGAACTAAAAAATCAAGCGGTAACGACATAGAAAAAGCCGGTTTGTCTGGTGGTAAACTCTATGGAGTAGCAGTCAATGGTTTATTGAACGAATCAAGTAGTTCAGTACCTGCAGCAAATACCACTTTCACACTTGCTGATTTGGGTCAGGTTCAAAACTCAACAGGTGCAGCTTTAAATACAGCTAGTAATACTGCTGGTGTTACCAATTTCCTCAGACCGGAAGATGCAGTTTGGGACCCTAAAAATCCTAACGATCTTTACTTCGTGACAACTAACTCATTTAGCAGTCCAAGCAGAATGTGGAGATTGAGATTCACAGACATCAACAATCCTGAACAAGGTGGTACTATCACTGCAGTTTTAGACGGCACTGAAGGTCAAAAAATGTTAGACAATATGGGTATGGACAATTTTGGACATGTGTTATTGCAAGAGGATGTTGGAAACAACGTACACAATGGCAAGATTTGGCAATACTCGACTTCAACTGATGCATTGAAATTGGTTGCAGAGCATGATCAAACCAGATTTATCTCAGGTGGTGCCAATTTCTTGACACAAGATGAAGAATCTTCAGGTATCATTGATGTTCAATCAATATTAGGTCCTGGAATGTTCCTATTGGTAGATCAGGCTCATTATTCTATCCCGGGTGAATTGGTAGAAGGCGGTCAGTTGTTGGCGTTCTACAACCCTGATACATATCTTGAAAACCCTGAAATAATCGTTTCCGGTAACGGAGAGGAAGTGAAGAACGCCAGCATGGCAGCTAAAACCTATGACAACACTGATTTCGGTTCTGTGAAAACAGGTAGCATGGTGGAGAACACCTTCGAAATCAAAAACACAGCCATAGGTCAGTTGACGGTTAAAGGCATCAACATTGCCGGAACCAATGCAGCCGACTTCACTTTAACCAATTTGCCTAGCTTCCCATTGACATTGACATCAGGTGCTGCTCAAACATTTAAAGTTAAATTTAATCCTACTACAGTTGGACTGAAATTGGCCAATGTCAGCATCCTGAACAACGACTTCGATGAAGCTTCTTACACTTTCAAAATTCAAGGTAATGCAACTGCAAATACCAGCATCGATGAAACCATCATGACAGCGTTGAACATTTATCCAAACCCAAGTAATTCAAGTGCAAACATTGAAATTGGTTTGGTCAATGATTCTAAAGTTACTGTGAATGTTTACGATGCTCAAGGTAAACTTGTAATAGATGCAAAATCTTATGAATTGTCTGCAGGTACCCAATCTATAGAACTTGAAACTTCAGGTTTAGGAAATGGTATCTACTTCATCGAGCTGACCATCGATGGTAAAACCAGCAGATACAGATTGGCAGTGATGCATTAATCAACGAAATAGTAAATTTTCCATATAGCTAAGGAACCGCGTCCTGACAAAGGATTGCGGTTCTTTGGCTTTTCAAAAAAAAGCACAAATGAAATTCAAACTCTTACTCAGTGGTACAATACTTTTAAGTGTCTTATTAGCGTCTGCATACAAACACAGATCAGACAATCAGGCTTATAAAGAACTTTATAAATTTCAATTCGAAAGTTTTTCAAAAGCTTTGAATGAATTTTATTCATCACTTGAAAATCAGAACCCTAGTCCTGTTCAAATCAAACAAGGGATCAAAGACCTGAGAATGAAAATGAAGTCGCTCGATTTTTGGTGGCGTTATGCCAATCCTTTGACCTATAAGTCCATCAATGGCCCTTTGCCGGTTGAGTGGGAAACCGAAGTATTTGAAAAATTTGAACCGCCCTATCGCCGCGTTGGAGCCGGATTGACCTTGGCAGAGCAACAGCTTGAAGAGGACTCGTCAGATTTAAATGCGCTTATGGGCTTGATTCAGCCCATGAAAATTGCTATCAGGCATTTTGAACCTGATTCCATGAACGAACTTTTTAACAAGCCGGAGCATTTTTATTTTTGCAACCGATTGTTTTTGCTGAATGCTGCCTCAATTTATACCACTGGTTTTGAATGCCCGGATACGGCTTCGGTATTACCCGAATTGAATGCCATGGTAAAATCGATTAGGGACATCACCTTGGCATACAATGTTTCGTTTCCTGAATATGCATGCGACCATGAGTATGTAAGTGCATTAGATGCGCTAATT
>DASWYG010000056.1:0-3037 GCA_036405075.1 Bacteroidia bacterium
AAACAGAGGCAATTTCTCTGATGTCATTAATGACAAAGGATGTTTCGGTGTCTTCTACAAAATATACGAAAGTTGAATTCAACTTATTTCTTTTTATAAACGATTATCTCACCAAAGCTTGTGTCTCTCTGATAAACAGACGGAATTTTAGATTTGAATTGTTTGTACAATTCTTCTTGTTGTCCAACATAAATGTTCGGTTTTTCCTTTAGCATACGTTCTGGCAGGCGTTTATAAAACACCAAAAGATCGTTGTTTTCTGTATACATGTTTTCTGGTTTATCGCTATACCAATAAAAAGCTGTACTGGTTTCGTCTTTTGCTTTACCTTCAAATGGGTGGTAAATATCTACTTTTACAAAATCTTCAAATGGATATAGAATAGATCCATCAGTGGATATTCTTGAATTTGGATATTTGTTTTTGATGTAATCAATGGTTTGCTTGCTCCATTTCGTATCTTTTTGAACCTCTTCAGTTTTTGACAAAGTTAAGAACAGAGGCAACTCTCTTGTCAATGAGAAAAACATTGAAGAACTAATAAAAATCATCATGCATGTAATCAAAACTGTTTTCAGATACTTTGATTCTGTTTTAGCAATGCCAATCAATGCACCAACTACCATGAAAATGTATGCTGTCCATAAATAGTGAGGCCATAATCTCTTTGTTTTAAACATAATGAAAATAGCCATTAAAAGTCCTATACTCAAAAGCATAGATGCTGCAAAGTCTTTTGTTCTCATCTCATGCTTAATTGATTTAAACAACAGAAATCCTATGAACCCAACGAATGGAATTGCAAGAGCTCCCAGACCCAAATACGATCCACCTAAACCACTGTCCATCCACTGAAGCATATCTAAATTTGCATTGTCATATCCTTTTTCTGTACCTCCAAAGGTCTCGTGCAAATACGTTTGTAAGAAAATTGGTCGAATTACCGAAAAGGCTAAACAAGGTACTGCTATTATCAGTCCGATTACAAATCCAGCCAATGCTTTTAATGCAGGCTTCAGATGCGTTTTTACTTCAAATTTTGATTGATATAAGAATGGAATGATGCATATTATAGGTAACATTAATAACACATTAAATTTGATGCCATACGCTATACCCAATAAAATAAAACTCCAAGAGAATTGATACTTTTTGGCTTTAAATCGGTTAAAAAACCAAGAAAGAAAAAACAACTGCATTGGCTCAGGTTTTGGCATCATGATAAAATACATGGTATAGTACAACAATGCCACTGAGACAAACAACAAGTACTTCTGCCATTGTTTTTCAAAGAATGTTTTGGCTAATAAAATGAGTGATGCAACAATTAGTAAGGCATGAAACATTCTGATGGTTAATACCATTCCCTTTACTCCAAAAACCACAAATGGAATATAGGCAACTAATGCATCGATGTAAAACATAATTCTACCGTAGTACAAAGCATTACCACTAATTACCGCCATAAAAAAATGCTTGAATGACAGAGGATGTATGATAGAATAAACTTCCTTAACTGCTATATATTCATCGTGACCTGCAATAACGTTATTGATGTTTGAACCCTCCAAAAATTGAAGATTTAATGCCATTGAAAGCACAACAAAAACAACTGTAAAAATTGTTTCAGGTAAATATTTACTTAATAATTTTTGCATAGATTAATGCTTGCCTAATTGTTGTTTAAGTTCAAAAATGTAGTTGAAACTTCTCTTAATAAGTTTCCATCTTGTTTGCCAAGAACTTCCGCTTCCACCCTTGGCTTCTCCTGCTACGCGTTTGGCAAAGTAGACGGGAAAATCTATGATTGCACCTTTCTTTTTAGCCTGATAAAGGAAATACAAATCCAATGAAAAATCGTAAGGTGCTTTATCCTTCACGCCATCAAAAAACCTTTTGGTGAACAATTTTGGTTGAGCATTGATTTCTGTGAGTCGTGTACCCAATGCAAGTGATGCCAATAATCCCATTCCAAATGAAAAGATTGCCTCTGTTGCTTTTCTGTTTTTCCTATAGCCTTTTACCAATAGGTTTTCATTCGGACGTTCTAAAAACAATTGATAGGCTTTTACAACATCCATGGGATCAGTTTGCCTATCGGCATGTGTAACAGCCAATAACTCTCCTGTAGCGGCTTTTAAACCACTCAATATGCCATAGCCATAGCCGAGGTTTTTTTCAACTGTATGAACCCGCATACAAGTTCCGGGGCGTTTGTTCAGCTCTGCATCAAAAATACTTGCAGAGTCATCCGTTGATCCATTGTTAACCAATACGATCTCCAGCTCGAGACCTGATTTTTCGAGCAGATCCAATCGCTTAAACAATTCAACCAGATTGTCTCTTTCATTGTAACAGGGAAGTATAACAGAAAGCTTCATTTTAGATCAAACCTTGATTTTCCAATTTCACAAACCATTCATCCCAATATTTGAAAGTTTCATAATCATCCGGAGTACCCCAACAGACATAATGATCGATCTCAAATACCTTCACTTTATAACCCAGATCGATGACATCATTGATCATTTCATCAACATAAAATTCATTGTTCACCCTTCTGTTCTCAGCCATCATTTTCTCAGTAGCCTCAACAAAAATGCTTCCTTTTCTGAACCAAAATGTACCCACTACGGCATGGTCATTCATAGGTGTTTCACTGATAGGCACTTTTACACTCATGCGTTTAACCTTGTTGTCTGATTCGGTCACAACCCAACCATAAGCCTGTGGTTTGGCCAATACCGCAGGGTTATTTCTAAATGTGAACACCATGGTATCACAATCAGATTTTTCAATGTCGAACTTCAAACGGTCGTAGATCATACCATTATCACTTGCACCAATCACCAATTCTTCTGAATTATTGATTTCATTTTTTGCTGTAAGACATGTCACTGCCTGACCTTCTGTTAAATGATCGAGTACTTTGATGCTTGAATTTGGAAAATATTTTTTTAGATGTTGATCGATCTGATACTCCTCAATCTGAAAATCTCTCACTACAAAAATATACGCTTCGCTTAGAGGCAATGCA
>DASWYG010000057.1:0-1798 GCA_036405075.1 Bacteroidia bacterium
TGTAATTCTCTTTCAAGCGCTTCAATCAATCCTTCTCCTAGTTCTACTCCCCCACCAGGAAATTTAGTGAACTCGAATCCATTGAGATTTTCATCCGAAAGTAGAATTTGATCATCTTTCATAATTATGGCATAAACCCTAAGATTGAAACGTTCGATTCCCATTTGCATACTTGCAATATTACGATTTCAAATAATTTAAACAGATTAAAATGGCGTGAAAGTGCTCACTATTCTTATTTTTGTTGAGTGAACAGAATCGATAGAATTACTGCCATATTGATCCATTTACAATCCAGAAGAATTGTAAAAGCCTCTGATCTGTCAGAGCGTTTTGGCATCAGTTTAAGGACAGTTTACAGAGATATTCGCTCTTTGGAAACTGCCGGTATACCTATCATTTCTGAAGCCGGTATTGGCTATTCATTGATGGATGGCTACAGATTACCGCCCGTCATGTTTACACAAGAAGAAGCTGCGGCATTGCTGTTATCAGAAAAACTCATGTCGAAATTGACTGATGAGATCAGTGGAGAACAGCACAGTTCAGCTATGTACAAGATCAGATCTGTGTTACTTGCATCCGATAAAGAACATCTTGAAGTTTTGGAAGAAAAAGTGAAAGTTTTGCAAAATCCCTATTTACCTTCACAGATACAAGACAATAAAATCGGTGTTTTAACCAAAGCCATATCAGATAAAAAGTTGGTTGAACTGGAATATTTTTCGAATCATCGATTGCAAGACACAGATAGAACTGTTGAACCAATTGGATTGTGGTTTTTAAGTGGAAGATGGAATTTAACCGCTTGGTGCCATTTGAGAAAAGATTACAGGCATTTCAGATTGGACCGTATCAAACAAATTGTTAAAATTCAAGGTAAATTTAGTCAGAAACACCCGGCATTGAATCAATTGATCGATAATGTTGCAAAAGTTGAAGGTTTGATAAAAGTGGTTTTAGACATTGATAAATCTGCTTACAAATACATTGGCGATCAAAAATATTATCAGGGTTTTGTGTCTCAAACCGAAATGGGAGATAAGGTAAGAATGGAATTCTTAAGCGGCAGTTTGATGGGGATGTCAAGATGGTTCATCATGATAGGTGATGCTGCCGAAATCATAGAACCAGAAGCTTTAAAAACAGAAGTTCAATGTTTGATGGATAAAATAAATGCGAAAATGAAAGGCTGTTGACATAGGGTTGTCACTAGCTCAAATTTTCTTTGCATTCAATATCAAATCAAATATGAACTACATACAAGCACTCATCGAAGAAATCAAAATGGAATCAGTTGTTACAGCAAAAATGTTGGAAAGGGTTCCTGAAGACAAGTACGATTGGAAACCACATCAAAAAAGCATGTCACTGATTGCTTTAGCTACACACCTTGCAGACATTTGCAGTTGGCCTGAATTGATGATCGATTCTCCTGAATTGGATTTTGCCAAAATGGATTTTAATCCTACTCCAATTGCCAATGCATCAGAACTCATGCAAAAATTCAACACATCACTTGCCACAGGACTTAAAGCTTTGGAAAAAGCCAACGATAAGATTATGGCGGATACCTGGACCATGAGACATGGTGAAAGAATCATCGAAACAATTTCTAAATGGGAGGCCATTAGACATTCTGTAAGTCAAACCATTCATCACCGGGCACAATTGGGCGTTTATTTGAGGTTATTAGACATTCCAATACCGGGCACTTATGGACCCAGCGCCGACGATACTTCATTTTAATCGACGAAAAGTACCGGTTTTTTTATACCGGTACATTTTTTTCTTTTTA
>DASWYG010000058.1:0-4589 GCA_036405075.1 Bacteroidia bacterium
AAAGAGAAAAGAGAAAAGATTAAAGATTAAAGATCAAAGAGGAAAGATCAAAGTGGAGAGAACAAAGTGAAAAGATCAGAGACTTTTAACTTTAATCTTTAATCTTTTAACTTCATGCTTTAGACTTTTAACTTCATGCTTTCCTTCCCTTGTAAGTGTTTTTTCACAGACATTGACTATAAAAATAGTGGTTTTTAATTCGAAAATTAAAAATTAGTCAACTGGGTTGATGGTCGCTTTTTGCAACCAATTGGGTGCATCGACCATTTTAAGCAATTTGAGAAAAGTGTTATATAATATATATTTTAATATATGTGCGTGAGTTATAAATAATATTGTAAACCCTTGCTGTTACTCATTCTGCGAGTTTGTGGTTTAAATTTTGGTATTAAAAAATGACCGTGATCATCTTGTGTTTTTTTGTTTCATGATTTTGAAATAAATGAAACAATTTACCTAATCCTCATGCTAAAATTCAGTTTGTTTAAGTTTTTTTTCAAATTTTTATAATTTTTATTTCGTTGAAAATCAATTTAATAAACTTAAAAATGTGTTTTTATACTCATTTGAGACTACACACTCTTAGGAAAATCGATTCGAGTACATAACTTGACTATACACAAGAAGGCACACTTAAGTATTTTTACTTCAATGGGTCTTTTAACTTACACAATTAACGGATAAAACCGTATGATGATACACATACACAAAACACACAAATCGACTCGATTCGGGAAGCATATGCTTGCCAAGTTATTCTTGTTCTTTTTACCCCTTGGTTCATTTGCCCAAACTTGTCCGGTTGGATCGCCAACAGCATCTACAGGATATGGAGTTTCTGCAAGTGGAGGGGCTAGTGGAGCAGCCAATGCTGTAGCTGCTTTTTTGTCTTCAGGTTCAACCCTCAATGCATCCAATTCTGCTGTATCCAGTACCACTACACCTTTGATCATTGATTTTCAAAGATGGGTGGCACAAGGTTCAACCCTTACAATAGCATGGGCCAGAAGCAGTGGATCACCTGCAGGTACTGTCAGTTATTCAAATGATGGTGTCACTTACACTACGCTTGGTACATTGTCAGGTTCAGTCTCATCAAGTTCTACTTACACCAATTTCACAGTGCCTTCTGGTGGATTAAGGTACATCAGGATTTCGGGTACTGCCGGTGTTTTCTTTATTGATGGCATTCGTTCAACACATTATTGCTATCACAACATAGAAGGAGTTAAAGACACTCGTGTGGTACTTAGCCCCGGAAGAGCTAAAGGTAATGTGGCTCTCAACGACCTCAATATAGACAATGGTGCCAAATCTTATAGTCTGTATTCAGGTGTCAGCAATGGTACACTTACTTTCAATTCAAGTGCTGATTATACTTATGTACCCAATTCGGGTTTTGAAGGAGTAGATCTGTTTTCATATATTGTTACGGATGCAGGTCCTGATGGCAATATGCTAACCACCGGCGATAATGGCAGAGACACAACCGTTGTGACATTGAGAACACTTTTCAATTGTGACTCAAGTACATTCTTTGTGCCTATTCCTGAAAATGAAGCCATAGACTTCTTAAAAGACATCAGTCCATCAGGCGCAAATTCTGATCCGACAAATGTATATATTGGAATATCTGTTGCTTCAGATGCAATCGTGATTTATGACCATTGGGAAGATGGATTTGAAACAGACATCAAATCACCTTCACAATCAAGTACTCAAATTTGGGGTGACGGAGATTTAACCAATGGTATTGCTCCCGGATTTCCAACCGATATCCTGGATGCCGGTCAAGCCATTATTTTGTCAAACTCATTGACTTCCGGTCACTCCGGTTCAACTTCTTATAATCCAAATGCGGCCGGTAGTGATGCTACCTTGCAAGCTACTGTTGATTACGATGGTAAAGACAAAGTGTTTATTGGTGGTGTGGGTGCCATGTCAAAATTGATGTGGGGAACTTTAGGTACTGCCAGTATGTGCGGATCTTCTGTGCCGGCCACCAAAAAATGGGGAACCTCATACACTTTGCCGGTTGGTATCAATACTTCCAATAGTGGAACATCTTTTCAAATCGCCAGCTTGTCGATCATAGCTAAAGAAAATGGAACAACAGTTACAATTGATAGAGATGCAAATGGTTCTACAGATATAACAGTTACACTTGCACAAGGTGAAACATATTACCTTGACAGTCGTTTCTCTGGTTCAGCAGTTGCGGTTAATCAGGGTGCCCGTATCAATGCCACTAAAGACATTATGGTGTGTTTGTTGACCGGACAATACAATACTTTGCCTTATCAAAGTAGGACATTTGCATTGACGCCTAATGCTCAATTGTCTACTTGCTATTACATGCCTGCTGTTCCATCTGAGAGCATACGTGTGTTTTTTTATAATCCAACCGGGTCGGCTATCACTGTAACCAGAACCACAACCGGTGGTGCTACCAGTACCATCAGTGTGCCGGCCAATTCGAGTAATTACAACGATGTCAATTCTTCAGGACAAGGTTACAGATATTGCAGTACAGTAGCATTTTCTATTCTCTCGGTTGTGGATTACAACAGTGGTAATTCCGATTGGGGTTTCATTCCTGTATCGTCTTCTAACATGACCTCTAAAGTGCTTGTAGGTTATGGCGACGGAGAAGATCCATTGGGTGGTACACTTGGTACCAACAACTATACGCAAGCCATGGTGACCGCAGCCTGCAATACTTATTTGTATGTGGATTTGAACGGAGATGGTGTTGCTGATAGAGTTTCATTCAATGCCGATGTAGATGCTACAGATAATTCAGTTGCAATAGGCGGGGTCAATTACAATGAAACTACAAGTAACAATGGCATTTATCTTCAGGCTTATCAAACCGTAACCATTGGATCAACTACAGGTTCATTAAATGGTGCAGTGTTCTGGACCAAAACTGCGGCCAATAATACCGGTTCAGCCGGTTGTAATTTGTCTTTGGTTTGGGGTCAGAATGGTGGACCAACAACTTCACCAAACATTGATGCCGGCTATACCGTTCAAAATATTCAAACAGATATTGACAGAACCATCTTAAAGACCAGTGATTCTATCATTGTTCAAAGAGGTCTAGATAGCATTAGAGTGAATTTTACCGGAGCGGTTTCACCATTTAAAGTTTTTTGGTTCAACGAAACCACTAACACATACAGAGTGTTCAATACGCCTGACAGTACTTTTGTGATCAATAACCTTGAACCTGGAAACTATTTGATCAAATTGAAAGACAACAATTGCAGAACGTTTTCACAAAGGGTGATCATTTATGAAATTCCATCAGCTCCTGTTTCTGGTCGTATTTATCACGATCCCGACGGACTTACAGACGGTGTTATCGATGGAACACCAATAGGTACACTGGCAGGCAGCAGATTGTATGCCTACCTGGTGACAACTACCGGTGTTGTATTCGACAGTGCAAAAGTGCTCAACAATGGAACTTTCTCTTTAAGAGGTAGACAATCCTGGAATTATACTGTTCGCATCAGCGACTTACCTGCAAACTTTTATGCCACAGCGCCTTCAGTTCATTTTGCTTCAGGTTGGGCCAATGTTGCCGAACAATTTGGAACATCTAATGCTGCAGGAAGTGGATTTGAATCAGGTACTGCGAATGGTATAGTGTCTACAGGTATATCAAGTTCTGCTATTACTTCAGCAAATTTCAGTGTTGAACGCCTGGCTTTCGCACACAATAAAACTTATAATATTCCTCCGGATTCAGTCTTAAAATATAGATCCGGAATACCTGCACATCCATATTACATTCGTTTAACCAATGCCAGTGGTACCGCAGATACAACTGTAACCGGTATGTCCAGTGTCATTATGCCGGGTTTACCTTCAGGTTCGGATTATGAAGACGGTAGGTTCAGGGGAGCAACCGGGGCTAATGCAAAATTTGTTATCACCACTTTGCCTGATTCATCTACCAATGGTTTCCTGTCATACAATGGCATTCGATTGTACAACAATCCACAAGTGGCTTCGGCAGCTTATGCTTATTGGAACACAACGACTTCCAGATATGAAATACCTTCATTTAATCCAACTTTGTTGATCTTGTTTGTGAAAGCAGCTTATCAAAACAATACTCAATTCAATTACGCTTATTTGGACAACGCCAATATGTTGGGACAAGTTGCTACTTACCGTATCAATTTCCTAAGTCCATTGCCAATGAAAGTTGTGTTAAATGGAAAAAAAGAAGGAACAGTAGCCATATTGGAATGGCATGTTTTCAACAAGGAAAATGTTGCTGCTTATGAATTGGAAAGAACAAGTCCGGATGGAAATACCGTCATAATTGCCAGCATTGAAGACAATGGATCAGATAGCTACAAAGTGCCGGATGATTTAAATGGATTGAAAAACGGAACCTATACCTATGCGCTTTATACCATTGAAACAGATGGAAGCAGAACATACAGAGGTAATGCTGAATTTGACAATATTAAAGGCGAGGTAAGATTGTTTGCCAATCCAAATCCTGCTACAGGAGTGGAACTGGGAATTACTTTGGACGGTTTTGATGAGAGAACCACAAAAAGTATAGA
>DASWYG010000059.1:0-4149 GCA_036405075.1 Bacteroidia bacterium
CTGTTACAGTCTAACATACTTTAACAATGAACGTATGATCTCTAAAGTTGAAATATTCAATGATGACAACACCCTTTCAAGTGTATACAAATTTTCATCAGAGAATAAAACAATAAACATTGATTCGATCTATTTATACAATCATGGAGAATTAGAAGAAAAAGCCAAAGTAATTTTATCTGATAAACCTGCTAAAAATGACAGCAATTACACAATGTGCTATTTTATAGGTGGTCAAGAAAAGTTTTATGAATTTATATCTGATAATTTGAAATATCCTAAGGACTGTGTTAAGAAAGGCATAGAAGGAACATGTTGGGTCAATTTCATCGTTTCAAGAGAGGGTTTAATTGTGGGTCCATTCTGCAATGACTTTGAATTACACCCATTATTGGTAAAAGAAGCATTAAGGATCATATAGATCACAGATGGAAAATGGGTGTCAACCATCAGTAAGGGTATTCCTACCTTTCAATTTTGTAAAATCCCCATACAATTCGAATTGGAGGAATAGATAGACGATCAAAATCTATTGACTTTCTATTCATCAAGTATTTTTATTCATAAAAAAAGGGGCATTAGCCCCTTTTTCAATTATATAAAAATACATTTAAACTTCTCTGTTGACATCCCATTGCTCCAGGTAATCGGCAACTCTTCTAACGAAGGCTCCACCCAAAGCACCATCTACTACCCTGTGGTCGTATGAATGGCTAAGGAACATCATGTGGCGAATGGCGATGACATCACCATATTCAGTTTCCAACACCGCAGGTTTTTTGCGAATGGCACCAACTGCCAAGATTGCAACTTGAGGTTGGTTGATGATGGGCGTTCCCATCACGTTACCAAATGTACCCACATTGGTGATGGTATAAGTACCGCCGGATATTTCATCCGGTTGAAGTTTGTTTTCTCTTGCGCGTTTTGCTAAATCGTTCACATCTTTCACCAAGCCCAAAAGGTTTTTGGTGTCAGCGTTTTTGATTACCGGTACGATCAGGTTACCTGAAGGCAAAGCTGCTGCCATACCGATGTTGATGTTTTTGCGTTTGATGATGTTTTGACCATCCAGGGAAATGTTGATCATTGGGAAGTCTTTGATGGCTTTTACAACTGCCTCAATGAATATTGGAGTGAAAGTGATTTTTTCACCTTCTTTCTTTTCAAATTTAGCTTTGTTTTTATCTCTCCATTGAACCAAATTGGTGACATCTACTTCAACGAAAGAAGTAACGTGCGGACTGGTAGATTTGCTCATCACCATGTGATCGGCAATGATCTTACGCATTCTGTCCATTTCAATGATCTCATCACCCGGCATCAAAGTCACCTTAGATGCCTGAGGTTTAGATTCAGGCGCTTTGGCCGGAGTTGCGGCAGGAACAGGAACTGCAACTGCTGCCGGAGCAGAAACACCTGAGGCTGCTTGACGACCATTTTCTATGTATTTGAGGATATCACCTTTGGTGACTCTGTTGTCTTTACCTGAACCGGCAATCATTTCGAGTTCGGCCATACCAATGCCTTCTGTTCTAGCAATGTTCAGTACCAATGGCGAATAGAATCTGCCTGACTCACCGTTTGAAGAAGTGGTAGCGGCAGCGTGATTGACCAAGGCTTGTTGTGCGATTTTAGCCGCAGCATGAATCACCGTTTCATCGGGTTGTTCGCGTTTGGTTTCAGCAACAGGAGCGGCAGGAGCAACAACTGCAGAAGCATCAGTTCCAATGATTGCAATGGCAGCACCAACAGGTACAACATCACCTTCGTTCCAAAGCTTTTTAATTAAAATACCTTCACCTGTAGATGGCACTTCTGAGTCGACCTTATCGGTAGCGATCTCAACAACAGCTTCATCCATTTTAATGGTATCACCTTCATTTTTCAACCATTTTGTGATGGTTGCTTCGGCAATACTTTCGCCCATTTTAGGCATGATCAATTCTACTTGAGCCATAATCTAATAAGGTGCAAAAGTACAAATTATTTTGAATATTAGAGCATTCGAAAAACAGAATACAATGCTGTTACAAACCTATATCATTGAAGCAGTTAGATAATAGTCACTGTATAAGTCGTAAAGTCATTTGGACTTCACCTGAACAAAAAACTTATTTTGCTTTTCTTTGCGATTAGAGTCAATCACGAAAAAGTATTCTATTTTAAATTGACCATATTTATCAGAAAATGGGTATAAAAATGTTTCTATGTTATTAAAAGTAAAGTTTGATTTAGAAGTTGACCGCTCATTTGAACTTGTATCAATGAATACTGTTACAACTAATTGATCCTTTTTCCTTTTTAAAGCATTGATAAAGCGCTGATCCAAACAATTCAATTTCATTTTGAAATCATTTCTATTGGTATCAACCATTTGGTCTTTAATATAAAAAAAAGAGGTGTCCAATTGGCAGAAAGCCTCATTCATCCTAAGATAGATCATCTTATTAAAATCTTTAAATTCATTTTGCGAATACATTGGTTTCAGATTCACTGATCTTAGTATTTCTGATCTTGAATCAAAAAAACCGCGACAATTTAATTTGTATACACAAGGGCATATTGAATCGATTTTTTTTTGATCGATGATTCTGCAACTTGCATTAACTTCTATGACACTGTCTTGATATGTGTCTGACAACTTAAAAGCAAAGTACCCATTTTCATTGGCGTTTAAACTGAGAATTTTACGTTGATAGACATCGTAAACAGACACTGATACCTTTGTTGCATAGGCTTGCTTGATGGATTCTGAACTAAAGATCAAATAACCTCTGACAGAATCTAATTGAGCATACATTTTTTGAGTAAAAAACGACAAAAAAATCAATAATACTGGAATTTTTACATTACTATTTGACTTTTTCAATATCAACATACTGCATATTTAAACCCGATTTAGAACAAATTATTGCCAGATATACAGCTTACCGAATAATTGACTTTTCTTTCAGAACACATAAATTCTTTTGAAAAGAAAGAATTATCTTCGCAAACTTTTCTAAAAAATATGAGCACAGAAACCGGCGGTAAAAAAGAACTTACCCTTATTTTCATCACCTTATTGATCGACATCATTGGTATTGGTATCATCATACCAATTCTTCCCGATCTGTTGAGACAACTCAGCAATTCGACTCTCAGTGAAGCTTCAGCCATAGCTGCCTGGATGGTGCCTGCTTTTGCCCTACCACAATTCCTTTTTGCACCGATCATGGGTGGACTGAGTGATAAATATGGTCGCAGACCCATTCTCATCATTTCGCTTTTAGGTTTAGGGCTTGATTACATTTTCCATGCAGTTGCTCCCAGCATAGCCTGGTTGTTTGTTGGTCGTGTCATAGCAGGTATATGCGGTGCCAGCTTTACTACCGCCAGTTCATACATTGCCGATATAAGCACACCCGAAAAAAGGGCTCAAAACTTCGGTTTGATTGGTGTTGCATTTGGTGTTGGTTTCATATTAGGTCCTGTAATTGGTGGTTTGGCAGGCGATGGCGATGTCAGAATGCCATTCTACATTGCTGCAGGTTTGTCATTGGTAAACGCAGTGGTGTGTTTCTTTATGCTACCGGAGAGTTTGAAAAAGGAAAATCGCAGAGAATTTGACCTTAAAAGGGCCAATCCACTGGGTATGTTGTTTCAAATTAAAACTTACCCTAAAGTGATGCAATTGATGTTGCCTTTGTTTCTGTTGTACTTGGCTTCACATGCTGTGCAAAGCAACTGGCCTTATTACACCAAATACAAATTTGGTTGGGACAATAAAACAGTAGGACTGTCACTCGGATTTGTGGGCATTATGATAGCCATCGTACAAGGTGGTTTGATTCGTGTCATCATCCCAAAACTGGGCAATGAAAGGTCTATTCTCTATGGATTTGGACTTTATTTCGTAGGCATGTTATTATTTGCACTTGCCGATCAGGGTTGGATGATGTTTGCCATTACAGCCATTTATTGTGTCAGTGGAATATCCGGTCCGGCCATGCAAGGCGAAATGTCTCAATCGGTACCGGCAAATGCGCAAGGTGAACTCAGTGGCGCTACTACCAGTCTCATGAGCTTAAGTGCTGTCATAGGACCTTTGATCATGAACAATATTTTCGCAAAATTTACCGGTGAAAATGCCATTATGGAATTACC
>DASWYG010000060.1:0-14396 GCA_036405075.1 Bacteroidia bacterium
GCTTGTAGGCAAAAATGCATCTTTTGTATCTTGTCCATCAATTATATAATCTGCTAGCCTTTTTGCTCTGGCTCGATTTAAAAGCCTTTGATAACCTTTGTCATTGTCATCGTCAGGGTCTAGAGTTTCAACACTATAAAAGTTAGGAATTAACAAGTCCGAAACTTTCAATGAAGTTGAATATAGAGTTAGTTGTCCTTGCTTTACTAATGCTGCTGGTCTTAAAATTGTTTTAGTCATATTCTTTGGGCTTATTATATCTTATTTCTATTTTATATAAAACGTATCATTCAATTTCTTAAAAATAATACATTATATTCTATTGTAATGTTGTAATTCAGTGGTTATTGGCAAATATAATTAATTCAACCATTTGGCATTATTTAACTCCAGTAAATGCACCATTTCTATTTACCTCCCCCTCTCATCCTTCGCTTGATCTATCTGATTCACAAACTTGAGCAGGGCTTCGCGCTTAAGACCACTAGAGAGTAAATTGATCCTGGTGCCTCCGTCGGAGGAGATGGTGATGAAGTGCTTGCGTGAAAGGAGATAGAGGACACAAAAGAACAAGCCAATGCCACCACATAAGAGTGAAGCTTGTTCTTCTTCTTGACCTGCAAATACAAGTCCTGCGGCAATTGCTATTATGCCCAAAATCAATATCTGAGGCCAAGAGCGGTAATGCACTTCTATGGAACTTATTTTTTCGAGCATAATGGATGTGTATTTGGATTTGCCTATTTGTTTGTCGTCGTAGATGATGCGGTGGGTTGTGAGGGTAACTTGCTGGTTGGAAGAAGAGACAATCTCTGCTTCGTTTTTTAGTAATTGGTTTGTATCCATAATTTTTAATTGCTTAAGTAAGGGACCATGCTGTCGGTGACATTCATTTTTTGAACCTGGCGTGTGCCCCATTCGTTGTTTACCACTATGGCCACTACTTTGACTGTTACTGTGATGCCTTGTGCTAAATTGTCGTTGAAAAAACAGAAATAATAGTTTTCGTTGGTGGGCTTTTCCATGCGTGCAAAATCATTGATCACTTTGCCTTTCTTTTTATAATAAAATGCCTGGTTGGCTTCAAACAAATTTGAATTCTCACTTCCCGTCACCAGGTAATAATCGACATCTTCTCCCGTTTGCAATGCTGATAAAAATGAAACACTGCCCAAAGCCAAAGCTGCCAGCGGACCGTAACCCGGTATCTTGGCTATCATGGCACCCGATTGGGCATTCAAGGATTTACTGGCCGATTCAAATGCATCTTGTCCGGCCTGATTCACGCCTATGTAGTAACTCCAAGCCACTGTGTTTTTGGGAAACGAAAAATTGAAACTGGTTCTATTGCCATTTAAATTACCCGATGAATGTACTTTGGCCACTTGATCCAAAACCTGTGTTATAAGTGTATCTGACTTTACGAGGTAGATTTCTTTGCTCATGTGGTACGAAGTATCAAACACATGTTTCCAATTCACAGTGGTGTTGAACTTTGCTGTGGCTTCACTGGCCGGAATTCTTTGGATTTTGATTCTGCATATTCTGCCTGAAATGGATGAATTGTAAAACCTGAATTTGTAGACAGAAG
This sequence comes from Bacteroidia bacterium, assembly GCA_036405075.1. GTDB lineage: Bacteria > Bacteroidota > Bacteroidia > NS11-12g > UBA955 > JABMMZ01. The sequence goes on from DASWYG010000060.1 coordinate 1,592, forward strand.
TTTTGGGAATGACGATGGTTTTGTTTTCAATTTTCTTGGTTTTATAGTCCATGAATTTTGAAGTTGAGGGCCATTCTATGATCTCTATTTCTTTGAAGTCTTTGCCATTGACCTCCTCAAAGTTGAAGATGAGTTGATCGCCTTCGGAGAATCCGTGGTAAAACACCTCTTCACCTAAACCCGCCACCTTTAGGGTGTTTTCGGCAACCACCACCGGTGTTTGTGCTGATGTGTTAAAGGTAAAAATGAGTGATGTGATGAATGTGTAAATGGTTTTTTTCATGTCTGTTTTGAAATGATTTATGATGGCAGATGAATGGCAACTATTCTATACTCACCCTCACTTTCCTTCCTCAAAATGACCTCTGCTCCTTTTTTAATTTTTAGACAATCGTATATTGCTTCATCAAATTTCAATATGCCACTTCTGCTTTTGCCATCTAGCGAACCTATGCGATAACTGACTTCCATACTGATCATTTTGAATTTTATTATTAGCTTATAAATCATAGGCTTTCCTATTTTCTCTGCCGGAAAAATATGCTTGTTGCCTTTCAATATCCTCAGCATTTTTTTATCTGCATCGCGCTCTGTGATGGTGTTGATGCAAATGGTGTTGGATGATGTTGTATTGTTTGTCATTGTGTTTGTTTATCTCCCATTGTAACTAATATGCAATCCTTAATCCTTCAATCTTTCATAACTATTCCATTCAGGATTGTTTTCATCATAGATAAAAAACTCCCATTCAAATTTTGGTTCATAACCGAAAATGATCATAAAGTTTTGCTTTTCAGTGAGCGATTTAGAATGACCCGAGCTTCTGATGATCTCATATATTTCTTTCAATTCCTCAATTGGTGTATCATTGGGATAAGTAACCAATACCTTCAACTCAGCATTTGTAATCAGTAAGTGCGCCACTTCCTCTAAAATCCCTCTATTGAAAGAATTTTCATGTTCAAAAGCAACACGTATTTCCTTGAACCAATACATTGCTCTATATGGGTTATTGATTAGATCGCCCTTTTTATAAAGTATAGAATCTATTGAATAATAATCTTGTTCATAGCTTTCTAATCCCAGTTTTTTCGCAACTTTAGAAATCATAGAATCTTCATCACCCATCATTTTATAGGTGAAGTCACGGTTATTTCTCCATATTTTTAACAAATAATCTTGGTCTGCTTTGACCGCTTCTTTCCATGCATTGTAAAATGCTTCTGATGTTATAGTACTCATAAATTAATTTTAATAACAATACCCACATGCCTTATACCCCAACTCTTTGGCGGTGCTTAATGGGATGTGGCCCACTTCGGAGCGGCAGCGTTTGAGTCCACCGCAGTAGCCGCTGTGGTAAGCATAGGCTGTGCGACTTTTGCAGATGTATACCGAATCGATGATGAGAATGGGTGCATGGGTAACTGTGCTGCCTGTTGATGAGGCAAATTGCTTGCTTACCTTGTTCTTTGATGGTGTTGATTGAGTGGTTGTTTTGCTGATTTGATGCAGGTTTGATGTCTCCACAAGCTCGGCCTGAACTTCGCCTTCTATGGACGAACAAGCCACCATTTGTAAACACATTGCAGCCGAACCGAGGTAATGTGAAAGCATGTAAAATAAACCTTTCATTGTTTTAGTTATTATGTTACTCAACCTTATTGTTCTTTTCTTCAATACAATTAGGTTGGGTTTTACTGAACCAGAAATTTTAGGAGGACCTAAAAATTACAGTTCAATATGGCTTTTGTACCGAATCTCAACAGGCAATACCCATGATGTCGATACTTGCTCCACCCTACCCCGGGTCTGCTGCTTTGTGTTTTGCTAAACTTTTACCCAATTCCAATTGATCTTCTATAGGCTTACGAATCAATCTGATTCAGGTTTAAGTTTTTATTGCTTAACCCTTGCAATTAATTTCAGTTTTTTCGAATTGCCCATTTTTGTTTCCGAATGATCTGTTTTTGTTTCTGAATGCCCATTTTTTTCTTTTTAATGAGCATTTTCAAGTTCCCATAATTTGCCTTTTTTAACGAATACCATCACCTCTTCCGAAGGTATTTGCCAAAACTTGAACTTTCGTTCGCGCTTGCTCAAACGCTGATTGTACTGACTGTAAACCTCCACCAATCGACGGCTCTGTTCATACTTCACCTCCACTTCGTATTTACCTTCCCTGATCTTTCTGCCCACTACTTTATAATGCAATGGCCTCAGATTGTAAAAAGCATAATGCATTCTGCTGCCATATAAGCCCGCATCACCTCCAAAAACATACGTTCTATAGTCATTCATAGAAAACGGCGGCTCCGATTCGCTGAGCAGGTTTTTTAACGGCATCCATTTACTCGATTGTCCACTGCCTACATATATTTTTACCGAATCGGGTTCTCTGGGTGTTGGATACATCAATTCAAGATTCAATTCCAATTGTTTCACTGTTTGCAGGTCTTTCAATCGACCGTTGTATTGTATCAAGTCTACCTGCAACTGCTCTTGCACCTGTTTCTGAAAAAAAGCTACTCTGTTTTTTATCGATTCCTCTATCAACTCATCCGAAGGCTTGTAATAACTGCTGTACTTGAATACCAGAAGTGTACCCAACAGCAAAAACACAAACAATAAGATCAAGTTCCTACGTCGTTTAAAATACTTTAAAAATGAGGCCGTGTGATAGTACAAGGCCGGCTTCTTCCCCACCCTCTCTTTCACCAAATCTGCAACTTTTTCCAAACCACTTTCAGTACTGATGCAATAACAATCTACCAATGTTGGATATTGAGCAACCAATTCATCAAAACTGATTTCGTGTAAAATGGGAATGAAATGATTGTTGTTCTCAGACAGTAAAAACAACTCCGACAATGACCACAGTGAATTGTACCTTGGACTGATCAAAGTGATACCAAATCGCGAATCCAGCAATCCACTTCGAATCACTTTTTTGAGCTCTGCCCCCGGATACAATTCGCGCTTGGCGTAAAAAACCCTCAGACCACGGGCCTTGAGCAAAGCATACAGTTGTTCAACCGTTTCACGGTCTTCAACCACATACGACAAGAAAATATCATAACGTTTGAATGTCTTGGTATTCATATCAACATTCAATTACAGAATTTCATTCTGAATGAATGCAGTTTTTTTTCTCAATGCCCCATTTTAGCTTCTAAACGGCACTTTCTAGCGAATGATATTGAATTGGGCCAGGGCTTTTTCTTTGAAATCGCCCGACATAGGTACCTCCTCTCCTCCAACAATTACAACATTGCCTTTAATGGTTTCCACATAATCAATATTAACAGCATGAGATCTGTGTATGCGAATGAGGTTTTGATGATTGAATTGATTGAAAACATCTTTCAAAGGTGACGACAATACCAACATTGAACCGGTTTTTAAGTAAATGTTACAATAGGTACCGGAAGCCTCCAAATGTTTGATATCCGAAATATGATATTTCTGCATCACATGGCCAAACTTGATGAACACAAAATCTCTGATGATGTTAACTTCTTGATTTTCTACTGATGTGTCCATTGTTGCCTCACTTTGTTGACCAAATGCATGTATGGCTTGTTCTATACTTACCAACATTTGTGCGGTTGTATAAGGCTTAAGCAAATAATTGGAGGTGCTGATGTTCCTCGACCTTTTCAAGGTATTTTCATCGGTGAGATTGCTGAGAAAGATGATGGGCAGATCTTGTATGGTCTTTAATTGTTCAGCCGTTTGCAAGCCATCCAATTTACCGGCAATGGCAATATCCAGAACGGCCAAATCAGCTTTATGGGTTTGATAATGTTCGATGGCAGCTTCACCGTTGTCGAATGCGCCAATGATGTCATAACCTTTTTGGGTCAATTCTGATTTCATGCTTTCAAGTTGAATCATATCGTCTTCAACCAGAAGAATAGTTGTTTTAGTCATGTTTTTAAGACATTAGTTTTAGTTCAATACCGTAATTGTTTCATTACCAACCCCTATTCAGTGTTTTAAAAATTAGGGCGTTTGCAAATCTATAAAAACTGAATTACATTCCTTATAAAATTTATTTTAAGGTATGACAATTACGTAGGAACAATATCCCTATTTTTGGACGCACAATTTCTATTTTTGAAACTTAAACCTAACAACTAACAACATGAAATCGGTAATTCTTTGCCTCGTTTCAATTTTCATTTGCTCCACCGCCTTTGCAGCTAAGAAACCTGAGAGTAAACCCAAATCCTTATCAGCAATTCTCAATGACTCAGCAGTGGCCATACTAAAGAAAGGTGACACGAAAGAAGCTTTTGCTTTGGTCGATAAAGCCATCGAACAAGCCATAAAAGACAATGAAAATGTAGAACATGCCAAGGCCATTAACAACAAAGGTTTAATTTATTTAAAATCAGGTGATCCAAAAGTAGCACTTCTTTATTTTGAGCAATCATTAGACCTTTTGAAGAAATTGAAGTTAAAACCCAAAATAGCTACAGCTATGCTTAACTTGGGTATTTCTTACAAAGAAATGTCGAATTACGACAAAGCTCTAAAATATGTATTTGAATCCATAGAAACTTTTATTGAACTCAAAGACACAGTTCAATTGGGAGCCGCTTATAACACCATCGGCAATATATTCAATGAGATGTCTGATTATAAACAGTCGTTGTTTTATCATAATCAATCGCTTCATTTGCGCAGCTTAATAAACAGTGAATACATTTCAGGGTCTTTACTTAACATTGGTTCTGTATACAAAAACATGGGCTTATATGACAGCGCTCTTTTCTACTTCAACCGATCCTTAAAATTAAAAACCCAATCCAATAAGAACAACAATGTATCTAACACCTTATCTAAAATTGGTGAAGTTTATGAATTAAAAGGTGATTACAATTCGGCCTATAAGTATTTGAACGAATCTCAAAAACTCAGAATAGAAGCAAAAGACCTTACAGGAATGGCCAGATCTGATTATGAATTCGGCAAATTGTATTTTAAATTTTCGAAATACCCTCAGGCGACTGTCAGTTTGCAAAAGTGCATCAAACAAAGTCATGAATTTGGGCAAATCAAACTCCTTGCTGAGTCTTATGAAATGTTAAAACTGATCTTCGAAAAAAAGGGTCTTTACAAAGAAGCCCTTCATTATGCTGATCAGTTTAAATACTACAAAGACTCTTTAATGAATAAAGAAAAGCAAAAGATGTTTCTTGATATGCAGGTAAAATATGAGTTGGAAGGCAAAGAAAGAGAAATTTCAGAACTTAACAACCAACGGGAAAAAAACGATGCATTGATGCAAAATCAAACCTTACAAATTCGAATCAATGAAAACAGCAATCGATTTCTCATCATTGCATTAATTCTGGTTTTGTCTGTTGTGGTATTGATGCTGATTTTATTTAGAAACAATAAGAAATTTACCTATAAACTCGATATGGTGCTGAGGGATCTACACCACAGAGTCAAAAACAATTTTCAGGTTTTATACGCTCTCAACAACCTTCAAAAAAACCTTGTGGAAGAACCAAAAGCCAAAGCCATTCTGGCTACCAACAACGATCGCATTGCTGCCATGATGCTCATTCACAAAGAACTTTACATGGACCGCGATATGACCTCTGTTACTCTGCCCGATTACATCCGCACTTTGGTAAATAACCTCTTGTCCATTTATGAAAAAGAACATGAAAACATCCAATTTCAATACAACCTTCAAAGTGACATAAAACTGGATGCCGATAAAGCCATTGTATTCGGATTACTGGTCAATGAACTGGTGACCAACTCACTTAAACACGCTTTCAATTCAAGCATCGATTCACCTACCATCCGACTTGATCTATATTCCCCAGAGCCCGGTAAATACCGATTCATATACAGCGACAACGGACAAGGCCTGAGCAGCAAAGAAGACAAAAAAACACTTGGCATGAACCTGATCGACAACCAAATCAAACTCCTAAAAGGATCAGTTGTTTTACAAACACAAACAGGCCTGAAATACGACATTAGCTTTTAAAGTTGAAAGAGTAAAGCTGAAAGTGAAAAGAGAGCCCCCTTGTGCTTCATAAAAAAATATTGATAATATATTTATCTTGGAACCAGTTCTTCAATAACTGGACGTTATAAATCTTTGCTTACTTTGCGCCATTGCGGTTAAAACAAAAACCCTGTCAAATAAATGACAGGGTAATCTATAGAATATAAATTTAGATTCAATTAAGGCAGTTGCACATTGACACCTTGTGGTGTTCCGCTCACATTGACGCCCACAATTTGGGTGGTGTAACCGGATGCTGTTACGGTCATGTTGTAGCTGCCATTGGGCACCGAATTGAAGTAGTAGTGGCCGTTGGCATCGCTGCCAATGATGCCATAGAAAGTACCGCCGGTAGTGCGCAATTCCACACATGCATGGTGAATGGGGTTTTGTGCAGCAGTGTTGTCGGAAATACGACCACTGAGCATGGGTTGAGGCTCTTCATCATCGCCTTCATCGCAGTAACTGTGAGCGACTTTTATTTCCTGAACCTGGTCCTTTTTTTCGTCGGTCAATTTGTTGCCGACGGTCAATAATCCAATTGCAGATGCAATGGTTATGATGATTAATTTCATTTTTGTTGATGTTGTTTTTTTCCCGAACCATACTTCTCCCAGGAGCACATGTCGGGGTATGTGCCTAGGGTGGATAAAATCCGTTTTGATTCAGTGGGGAGAATTCCGGACGCGGATAAATTCAGAGACCTCGCGCAGGTCGAAAACCACTCTCCCAAATGGCTTGAACTTATCCTGTCCGGATCAACAAGGTTATGCACAACCCCGTTATCACGATACAAAATTGAACAACATTCAAAACATATCTCGCCGAGTTCATGACTTTAAATCACGAGTTGTGTCGAGTTGTGAAAGATTCAGAGATGAAAAAGGGGGATTTAGAAACGAAAATGAGGCATTTAGGAAAAACATTTTACGGTTCATCAAATACGATGTTCTATTGCAGATGATGTTTAAAACCATACATGTAAAAGCCCTGATAGAGGCTCTCGCCCAAAAAACCGGTCAACCAATGGACCATGCCGGTTTTGGACAAATGAGTGAGAGTATTGATGGTAAGATCAATATTTCACAGAAGTATTTGGGTGATGTATACAGAGAAGTCAATAAGAAAATAGCCAATGGCACTTTTAATACAAGAAATTCGAGACCACATTTGAATGCCATCGCACAGTTCTTGGATTACAAACACTTTGATCATTTTTCTGCAACTCAGGATTTCAATTTAAGTCCTGTGATGCATGCTTGTTTGGGCAATTGGTGGAGCTATGCATTGTCCAACAACGGTCAATACATTTACCAGGCTCCGGTAAAGATCTACATGAGTGAAAGTCCTGTTGACTTGCTGATGGAATTGAAAGGCAGTGAAAGGTCTTTCAAAGGATCATTGAGAGAAGATGGCACTTGCCTATCAGGGTTTTTAGACTCGAGTAAAGGCAAGAAATTGGGCCTCGTGTTCAGGCTGAGCAACAGCCTTAAAATAGAGTTGTTGCAAGGTGTTTTTTGTGGGATGTCATCGGCCGGAGAACCCATAGCCGGTAAAGAATTGCTGGTAAGAGAAAAAGAACTGACATTCAGGGAAATGAAATGGGCCAAACTCAAGCCCAATGATGAAAGTTTGCACGAGAACATCAGGCGTCATTTTTCCATTAAAGAAAGCAGTGTGATAAAGGTGCAAAACATCGTATTGAATATAGAAGATCTGGTGTGAGCGATCCCTTTGGTCAATAAGATTGACAAATCCATTTAAACAAAAATCAATTTAATTGCACACATGATGCTTTTCAGTACATCACTTGTAATACAATCACCAGCACCAGAACAATGCTGCTGACCATGAGCAAGTTACTCTTTTGCCTCGATTGTTCGGGTTCTTTGATGGAGTATTTTAATCAACTCGACACAAAATAACCGGCAGCCAGTGATATACGATTGAATGAGGGCAAAGAAAAAAACACCTATCAACGAACTGACATTGGCCGTCATAAAAATATGGTGCTTTTTGAGTTTGTTGGATGGAATAAGAGGTAAAGATATGGTTAATATTGCTGATGTGTTTGAAGTGATTCGATTTTCGTTTTATATTTGTTATAAATTCCAAAGATGGAATTCAATCATCAAAGAACAAAACATGAAATTAATTTATAAATGCATCATGCTTTTAACTGCTAGCTTTTGCCTGGCATTTGTACTGAGCAGTTCAAGACCGGCTGATGCAACACAAACTGCACCCAAGGGCATGTTGCTGATCGACAAAGAAGGTCATTACCCCTATTACATCAGCATTACTGAAGAAACCAATTTGCAATGGAAAACCTATACAGATTGGCTGAAAGCTGAGTTTGTGAGTTATCCTGAAGTGTATCAAAATGCGTTGCCCAAAGACACCATGAGTGGATTGTGGTTGCAATACAATGATCCCTTTCTCAACAACAAAAACAGTCATGCTGCATACCTTAATTATCCTGTGACAGGTGTTTCCTGGCAACAGGTCAATAATTATTTGGAATGGAAAACCAATCGTTTGAATGAAGCCATTCTTAATGATCTTGATTTGATTGATATCAAAATGTCTTCTATCATTGATGAAAATAATTTCAATACTGAAGCCTACCTGAATGGTCAATACGACCCATTCAACACCAAGAAAATGAAACAGTATTTGAACAACAAAAAACACCTTGAAAATCAAAGAAACATAGACGTGATGGATGGCATGCTTTACCCTCAATACCGTTTACCATCTGAAGAGGAGTGGTTATTGGCCGAATCTTGTGTTGCGGATCCGTTTAATGAAAATTTGATAAAAGAAGCCATGGGTAAAAAGGATTTTTTGACTTTTTGGATCAAACATTACAATCCCAATTTACAAATTCAACAATCAAAATACAACTCAGCAAGGTATGCCACTTCAAATTTCAAAGGTGGCGCAATGGAATGGTTAATTGAAAAAGAAAACTCAAAGTCTAAAGTTTTAAGTGAATTTGAATTGCTGATCAATAATGGCTGGCAATCTTTTGATGCTTCCAGTCCATTTGATCAATACGGCTCACTTAAAGAAAAGGATTCTTTGGGCCGATTGCCATTCAAATTTGTACAAATCGCAACGGGATTTCAACCCTTGTACCTGACACCTCCATTTGAAATGGCATACATTTTTAAAGACACCAGTTTCATCAACCCATTTTATGGAATGGATCATTCATCCATCAACCTTTTACTAAAAACTCGATTTGACAGCCTTTACAATGAATTTCAAAAGTTCTATATCAATGATCAGGTTTACGTCAATTCAAACATCAGCTTCCCTTCCTTTCTCTACAGCATGAGATTGATCCAAAATCCTTTTCACAGGGATTCAATTTTTCATCTCTCTCTGCCAATATTAGCGGTAGACCATCGTTTAGACAAACGCAAATACATTGCATCCTGCTACAAAGACACTTCCTATAAAACTGCTTATTGGCCTCAAAGCAAATCTCAACCACTCATGGGATTCCGTTCTGTATTGCCTTACACGGGTTTGGCTGTTATCAGGAAATACAAGGTGAAATGGTGATGAAGGTTGACAATTGAGACCGATGATCAAAACAAAAAATCGTTCAATAAAACCTATATTTGAAACATGCGGATGATCAAGAAGGTATTGACTGCTCTCATGTTTACAGTGTGCTTGCATACTCAGGCAGTGAATTATTTTCTCTCCAGCAGCGGCAACGACCTCAATTCAGGCACCTCCATTGCCCAAGCATGGCAAAGCATCAATGCCCTCAATTCCCGAAATTTCTCTGCAGGCGATTCTATCTTTTTGGAAGGAGGCTCAGTCTTCAATGGCAACATATATTTTTCACCAACCTCCACAGGCACTGCATCCCAACCCATTTATTTGGGCAGCTATGGCAGCGGAAAAGCCACTGTCAATGCCGGCAATTCATTTGGATTCTATGCCTACAACAACCAGGGGTTCAGCATCCATAACCTCATTTTTTCCGGCAGCGGTTACAACATCAATTCACAATATGGCATTTTGTTCTATTGCGATTTGCCAAACTCGGTAAAACTCAAAAACATTAGCATCAGCAATTGCGAAGTCAGTGGATTTAAATCTTCAGGAATAGAGCTTTCAGCTTATCCAAGTGATGGCAGCAGAAGCGGATACGAACATGTGCGCATTGTCAATTGCACTGCAGCTTACAATGGCAGCGTGGGCATCACATTGGTGGCCAATTTTAAGACCTCCGATACTTTGTACAACCACCGCAATGTGCAAATTTTAAGGTCCATTGCCCATCACAATTACGGCTTTGCCAACACAGCCAATCACAGCGGCAATGGCATTTTGATCGGCCAGGTAGACAGCGGAGTGATTGCTTATTGTGAAGCTTATGAAAACGGCATCAACAACAACTATCCCAATGCAGGCCCCGCAGGCATCTGGACCTGGGACAGCAAATACATCGTCATCGAATATTGCTATGCCCATCACAATCGCTCACAAACTGTGGATGGAGATGGCTTTGATCTGGATGGTGGTGTGCGATATTCCATTTTGCAATACAATTACTCGCATGACAATGATGGACCCGGCTTGTTGGTCGCACAATTTACAGGTGCCAGAAAAATGGAATACAACATTGTGCGATACAACATCAGTGAAAATGATGGTCGTGGTCTCGGTGCATTGATTTGGAGCGGTGATCCGGCAGGCACCATCACTACCGAAAAAATAGATTTTTACAACAACTGCATCATCATTGATACCATAGGTAAATCATTGGCCAATGCTGCATTTGCAGTATACAACAATTATGGCAGCACCAAAGACATCAAGGTTTGCAACAACATCTTCATGACAAGAAATGGTGCCAATTTAATTGACATCAATCCCTGTTTGAACCTTAAGTTCTACAACAACAGTTATTTTGATTTTGGCAATGGATTTAAATTCAGAGACAATGGCATTACCTATAACACCCTTGAGAATTGGAGACTAGCCAGCGGTCAAGAATGGTACAAGGGCAAGAAAACTGGATTCAACACCAATCCGGGATTGGCCAACCCAGGCTTTGAAGGCAGTATTTTGAATGTAGACTCATTGAAACAAATTCGGGCCTACAAATTAATTGGCGGCAGCAGGCTCATCAACAAAGGCGTGATCGTGGATTCATTGCAAGGAATGTCTACTTTGATCAAAGATTTTTATGGTGACAGCATCTTCATTCAAAATCAATTTTCATTGGGCGTACACGACATCAAAATGCCTGAACCGAATTTCTCGGTTAAAGACAATTGCAACAATCGCTTGGTTCAATTCGACAACAGAAGTAAAAAGCACATCAGTTCATTTTGGAAATTTGGAGATGGCAATGTTTCTAGCCTTGAAGAACCAACTCACATTTACCAACAAGCAGGCACTTACACGGTAACCCTTATCACCAAAGGCAAACAAGGTTATGTGGATTCTTTCAAACGCAACATCAAAATACTGGCTGAACCCAAAGCAGAATTTACCGTCAACAACAATTGCCTGAACGATACAAGCTCATTCATCAACCAAAGCAGCAATGCACAAACCTTCAAATGGACCTTGGGCAATGGCGATAGTTCTGTGTCACTTTCGCCCAATTACAGGTATAAAAGTCATGGCCAATACAAGATCAGACTCATAGCCAATCAAAGCAACTTGTGTTTCGACAGCATAGAAAAATTCATTGACATTTATCCATTACCCATTGCTGATTTTAAGGTTCAAAATGTGTGTCTTGGAGACAGTATAAAAGCAGAAAATATGAGCACAGGGTTTAGGCATGTTTTGTGGAATTTTGATGGTTCAAAAGACACCGGCTTAAACTTAACCTATGAATTCACCGAATCTAAATCCTATAACATACAACTGAATGTAACCAGTGAAGAAGGTTGTAAAGACAGCACTTCTAAGGCAATTACCGTTCATCCATTGCCGGTAGTTAAATTTACTGCTGAGCCGGTATGTTTGTATCAGAAAACCAAATTCAATAACTTAAGCAGTGATTCATGCACTTATTTGTGGATATTTGAAGTAGACAGTTCAAATCTGAAGCAAGCAGAACATCGTTTTCAAACTGCTCAAAAACACAAAGTCGATTTAAAAGCCATCAATGCATTTGGGTGTAAAAACGAATATTCAGACAGTGTTGAGGTTTATGCATTGCCTCATCCGAATTTCAAATACACGATAAATAATAACAGCATAGACTTTGCAGCCACAGACAGCACATTGAATGGCTATGAATGGTCGATTGCAGATACTATTGCGAGTGGAAAAAAGTTCAATTTCAAACCCAAACAAAACGGCAATTACAGCATCACACTGAAAGTAAAAAATGCGCAAGGTTGTGATTCATTTATGACGGCAGAAATAATGTTTGAGAAGGTGGTTTTACAACCTTTACACTCAAAACAAATGGAGATCAGTTGCTACCCAAATCCATTCACGGATAACACAAATATAAATTTTGTACTGACACAAAACAGCGATGTGAGCATTGAGATTTTAGATGCCATGGGTAAAGTGATACACAAATTGAATTCGCAAACCTATGATGCCGGAAAACACACTATCATCATACAATCTGAGTGGATAAAAAACAATGGATTTTACACCATTAAAATTCAGACAGAGGGGAGCGTTTACACCATCAAAGTGCTTAAAATTTAAACCCTTTAGCAAAGACTTTGAAATGATGACACACAATGGCTATTTTGCAGACTGTTA
>DASWYG010000061.1:0-11531 GCA_036405075.1 Bacteroidia bacterium
TTTGGAAAACAGGATTCAACACATCGATCTGCTCAATCTCTACAGACAATCCAGCATATTACTCAACTTTACCATCGGAAAAGAAATCATCACAGAATAACAAAATGAAATCAAGCCTAATATTGGCATTATCTGCCACAATGTTCCTATTTGCATGCAGCAATTCAAAACACGAATCAGCAGCAGCTACCGAAGTTCACAAATCAGAAAAAGAACACATCACCATAGACACAGCACAATTTTCACCTGCTGACGATGATTTCACCGTTGTAGGTGAGGTCAGTTTTGACGAAGACAATGTGGTGAGAGTTTATCCCATAGTCAGTGGATCTGTTGAAAAAGTATTTGTTTCACTTGGCGACTACGTTAAAAAAGGACAGCTCCTGGCCACATATCTCAGTACAGATATCAGTATGTATCAGCGCGATTACAATGTTGCCAAATCCAACTTTGAAGTCGCTCAAAAGAATTTGAGCAGGGCCAAAGAACTTTATAAAACCAATGTCATCAGTCAAAAAGATTTAGAAGATGCCCAAAGAGAATTGAACAATGCCAAATCAGATTACAATGAGAAAAAACAGATCCTCGAATTGTATGGCGGATCTACCGAATCTCTCGATGCCATATTCAAAGTGACTGCTCCAATAAGCGGTTATATAGTTGAAAGAAATATCAATGAAGGCATGCAGATCAGAACAGACAATGGTTCCAATTCATTCACCATTTCTGATCTTAAAACTGTTTGGGTTTGGGCAAGTGTTTATGAAAGCGATTTGTCTAAAGTATCAGTTGGCGATGATGTTGAAGTCAAAACCATCGCATATCCGGATAAAGTATTCAAAGGCAAAATTAAAACTGTTGGTACCATGCTCGATCCTGCTTCACGTGTGGTAAAAGTGAGAATTGATCTTGATAACAGCGATTTCTTACTAAAGCCAGAGATGTTTGCAACAGTTGTCATCAAGCCTAAATCCAAAGAAATGGTAGTGTCAGTGCCAACCAATTCAGTGGTGTTCGAAAACAATAAATTTTTTGTCATGCGCAAAAAAACAGACAATGCTTTTGAAAAAGTTTCTGTCACAATCGGTAAAAATTTTGGCAGCAGAATCAGTATACAATCAGGCATTGCTCCCGGCGATATCATTGTCGACAAGGGTTCTGTTTTTATCAATTCAACCATCAATAACCTGTAAGGCGAATGAATAAATTATTAAAAAGCATCATATCGTTCTCCTTAAAGAACAAGGGGTTCGTGTTTGCCTTTACATTGGTAATAGTGGCTTTGGGTATTAGAAGTTTTACCCAAACACCTATAGAAGCTTTTCCTGATGTGATCAACACCAGAGTGGTCATCATCACCCAATGGCAAGGAAGAAGTGCAGAAGAACTCGAAAAATTCGTGACCATTCCGATGGAAACGGAAATGAATGTTATTCCAAGCAAAACCAGTTTGAGATCCATTTCATTGTTTGGTCTATCTGTTGTTACACTCATATTTGACGATGGAGTAGATGAATTCTGGGCACGACAGGTTGTTTTCAATCAATTGCAAAATATGACTCTACCTGATGGAGCAGATGCAGAGGTGCAACCATCTACGGGACCTACCGGTGAGATTTTCAGATACACTCTAAAAAGCGATAACAAAAATGTCAGAGAACTCAAAGAAATACAAGATTGGGTCATCGATAAAAGGATCAAATCCGTACAGGGTGTGGCAGATGTCATCAGCTTTGGTGGAGAAGTTAAAACCTATGAAGTCACCTTAGATCCCCACAAGCTTACTGAATATGACTTCAGTCCGAATGATGTATTTGATGCCTTAAAAGAAAACAACTCCAACGTTGGGGGCGATGTGATCGATAAAGGTATGCAAGCATACATTGTCAGAGGAATTGGTATGGTGAAAGATGTCAGCGACATTCGAAACATCATTGTGAAAAACATCAATGGCGTTCCAATTTTTATTCGCGATGTAGCCAATGTTGCTGAGTCGTCAAGACCCAGATTTGGCAAGGTAGGGAGAGATGATGAGAAAGATGTGGTTGAAGGAATTGTATTGCTGAGAAGAGGCGAAAATCCCAGCAAGGTATTGGTTGATCTAAAAGATAAGATTGAAGAACTAAATGATAGGATATTGCCTGAAGGGGTTAAAATCAATACCTTTTATGATAGAACAACGCTTGTTAACTTAACCACTCATACAGTGCTCGAGAACCTGATCGTTGGAATGCTTTTGGTGACGTTTATTCTCACCATATTTCTTGCCAATTGGCGTACTACTTTAATCGTAGGTCTCATCATTCCATTGGCACTTTTGTTTGCTTTCATTTGTATGAAATTGAAAGGGATGTCGGCCAACTTATTGTCTATAGGTGCCATCGACTTTGGTATCATCGTAGACGGTGCAGTTGTAATGGTGGAAGGGGTCTTTGTGTATCTGGCCCATAAGTATGATCACTTGGGACAAAAACGATTCAACCTCATGTCGAAAATGGGCATGGTCAAGAAAATATCCATTGAAATGGGTAAACCAATATTTTTCTCTAAACTCATTATCATTACAGCATTGATTCCCATTTTTGCCTTCCAAAAAGTTGAAGGTAAAATGTTTTCGCCTTTGGCTTATACCATAGGTTTTGCATTGTTGGGCGCTTTGATATTTACATTGACATTGGTGCCATTGTTGTGCAAATTGTTGCTCAATAAGAATGTTAGAGAAAAAGACAATCCTTTGGTAAAATGGATGGAAAAAATTTACAAACCGGCATTGAACTGGTCATTGGATCACCCTAAGAAAAGTATAAGCATTGGCGCAATTTTATTGCTTATCAGCTTGTTCTTTGGAGCAAAACTAGGTAGTGAATTTTTGCCACAATTGAATGAAGGCTCAATCTATGTCAGGGCCAGCATGCCTCAAAGTATTTCTTTTAAAGAAGCCAATCTGGTTTCCGAAAAAATGAGACATGAATTCAGAGGTTATCCGGAAGTAAAAGGGGTTATTTCTCAAAATGGTCGCCCAAATGATGGTACTGATCCAACAGGATTCTTCAACGTTGAGTTTTTTGTAGACTTATACCCTAAAGCCGATTGGAAACGTAAAGTCAGCAAAGAAGACATCATTGCCGATATGCAAAAGAAACTGGAAAAGAAGTATCCGGGAATAGTATTCGGTTTTTCACAACCTATTTCAGACAATGTGCAGGAAGCGGTATCCGGAGTTAAGGGAGAAATGGCCATCAAAGTGTTTGGTGAAGACTTTTCTGTGTTGGAAATGAAAGCCGACAGCATCAAGCGCATTATGTCGGGCATAAAAGGTGTTAAAGACTTAGGTATTTTCAAAAGTATTGGTCAACCTGAATTGAGAATTGAATTGGACAAACAAAAGTTGGCCAGATACGGAGCCAATGTGGCCGAAGCTGAAGATATCATTGAAATGGCAGTAGGAGGAAAGCCTGTAACCAAAATGTATGAAGGCGAGAGAAAATTTGATATTCGCATCCGTTTTTCTCCGGAATACAGAAGCTCAGAAGATCAAATTGGTAAATTGCTCATCAATTGTACCAATGGAACCAAAATTCCATTGCGCGAACTGGCTGACATTAAATTGCAAACAGGTCCTGCATTTGTTTACCGTGAAGGCAATCAAAGGTTCATTCCCATTAAATTCTCGGTGAGAGAAAGAGACCTTGGCAGCACAATAAAAGAAGCACAGGAAAAAGTATCGAAAGCAATTAAGTTGGATAAAGGTTATAACATCACCTGGAATGGTGAATTTGAAAACCAAGTGAGAGCTACCAATCAATTGAAAATTGTAGTTCCAATTTCAATCGCCATGATATTTGTTTGGTTGTTCATCATGTTTGGATCTGCAAAAGATTCAGGTATGGTTTTGCTCAATGTGCCATTTGCACTCATTGGAGGTATTATGGGCTTGTATATTACGAATATCAATTTTAGTATATCTGCAGGTGTTGGTTTCATTGCACTCTTTGGTGTCTGTGTTCAAAATGGGGTCATTCTGGTTTCGGTGTTCAATCGGAATTTGGAAGATGACATGGATTTGAGAACAGCTATTTATGAAGGTGCCTTAACCCGTGTTCGACCAGTGGTAATGACTGCTTTAATGGCCGGGCTAGGACTTTTACCGGCTGCTTTGTCAACCGGAATTGGTTCTGAAACTCAGAGACCTTTGGCAGTGGTAGTAATTGGTGGTTTGGTTACAGCTACCATACTTACTCTAACCATTTTGCCATCTATTTATTCTCTGTTTTATAAAAATGTACACATCACCTCATCGAAACATGCAGAAAAAGTAAAGCAAAGAGACGATGACGACGACTTCATCAACGACAATCACATCATCAACGATTAATCATGAAAAAAACAATTTTATTCAATACAATTCTCTTTTTGTTTGCATTTCAATCTGAATTGCAGGCAAGAAATATAGATTACAACAATCCTGTTGGTAAACCACTTTTTGGGATTTCATTCAACAATTCCTGGAGCAGTTTTACAGGTAGTAATTTGCCTCAAAAGTATTTCTATAAACCATCCTTGGGCTCGCATTTGCGTTGTGAATATTACATTAAACCATATCTTGGTTTCGGTATCGCAGCAGGTATACAACAAAGAGGAGCGGGTATCAAAACCCCTGATTTGGATCAATCCTTGGGCAATCCCGATTCAACCAATAGGCACAGAATAAGAATCAATACAATAGATGTTCCTTTGTATCTGATCATCAAATCACCGAAAGATCTGTTTAAAGGTGTAAAACCATCATTACAAATTGGCATAAATTGGAATAGGAATTTCAAAACCACTGATATCTTTTATAGTGTGGAAGACGGTTTCCATAACAGAACCAATGCAACCAACGATTACTACAGAAATGCACAACCAAGTCTTCACGCAGCTTTGGGTTTTGATATCAATGCAGGCACCAATTTGTTTCAATTGCAATTCATTTACAACAAAGGAAGCAACAATGTTTACAATTCAGTAGCATTTGGAAATTCAGTGGCTAAAAGCAGTTTGTTTGGTGTGCAATTATCAATCTTATACTGATGCGAAAATGCTATTTAATGATAGGTTTTCTTTTGCTCAATTTAAAATCGATTTTTGCCGATGAAAGACATAAGTTGCAGGTAGACAGACCAGATAGAACAGATTCTCCTTTGCCTATGTCAAGAGGCTATTTTCAACTTGAATCAGGAATTGAGCTTCACCGCTCGGACTTAAATTCTAAATTCGTGTTTCCAAACTCAATGCTGAGAATAGGTTGTTCAAAGCAAGTGGAGTTGAGAATGGCTACTCTATTTGGCGCAGATCGTGAATTAAACAAAGGCAATAAGATTCAAGACATGCATTCATTTTTACTGGGAACCAAGATTCATTTATTGAACAGTAAAGGATGGCTGCCACAAACTGGTGTTTTGATCAACTGTCTGGCTACTGATCCCATTTATGCCAAACCTTATGAATACAATGCCAATGTAACTGCTTTGTTTCAAAATGATCTCAGTCACAAGACCTTTATAGGTTATAATGTCGGTTTTGAAAGAGCATTTACGATCAATACAGATTATGTTTTTTCTTCCATCAGTTTGGGACATCAGTTCAACCACAAATGGGGTGCTTATTTCGAATATTACAATTCAACTGAATTGGGTTCAGATTTTATCAATGGTATCGATGGAGGCATCAGTTATATGCCCAATGAGCAATCTCAAATTGATGTAATGGCAGCTTATTCTGAGCAGAATGTACTTTCAGTATCAATGGGGTTTTCAATCATATTGGATACGCCGGATTAAAAGTTCTATACGTATGATTAAAATAAAAAACCCGGGTTTTAGGCCCGGGTTTTTTTATTTGTGAAAGAGTTGATTTACTCTTCAGCTTTTTTCTTGGTGACCTTTTTTGCGGCTGGCTTTTCAGCTTTTGGCGCTGCTGCCTTGGCCTTTTTCTTTTCAGATGCAACAGGTGCAGCTACTGCTGCCTTAGCGCTTGGTCTTGGTCTTCTTACACCATAAGAACCTATGGTAATCTTACCTTTCTTCGAACGTTTGTCTCCTTTTCCCATATGAATGAATTTTTAGCAAATCTATGCTAATTGGCTTACATATCAAAACAAACCCTCTCTTACAGCAATTCAATATACACGCTTTATCCCCAATTTAAAATTAATTGGTACTGAAAATCAAAGGATTCGAATTTTCTTCTGAAAATAGACCATTGGGTTGATGCAAATGAATCAATATTTATACAATAAGAGATTTTTGAATCAACTTTTAATCAAAATACACTTTTCTTTGCAATCAAAATCCGGTGAAAAAAGTATTTGTAAAAAATCTCATCCTGTTTCAGGCACTTAATCTGATCATTAAACCTCTGTGGATTTTCATGATCGATTTAGAAGCCCAAAACTTATTAGGACCTGAGTATTCGGATTATTATGTGGTTTTTAACCTTACTGTTTTACTCAATATCGTTCTTGACATTGGTATTCAAAATTTCAATAACGCAGGTGTTGCAGCCGATGAACAATTTTTTAAAAGCAATTTTAAGAGCATATCAGTGCTCAAGTTCATTTTAGCCCTCTTATACCTTATCATTGTCATTCCGGCCGGTATATATGGTGGGTTGGCTTTAAATCTCTTATTGGTGGTGGCAGTCAATCAGGTGCTTACCTCATTTGTACTGTTTTTGAGAACCAATATCAATGGTTTACACCATTTTACCTTAGATGGATTGCTATCGGTCAGCGATAAGTTTTTTGGCATATTGATTTGTCTGGCTTTCTTTTTAAGTGGTAAGATCAGTGCCATGTGGTTTGCAATAGCACAGTTAACAGCAAGCGGAATAACTCTCTTTATTGCTTTGTTTTACAATTTTAAATTCTATCAGTCTATCAAAAACATAGTTGGTAGAATAGAAAAATTCAAAATACAGGAGTTGTTAAAGAAAAGTATTCCCTATGCACTTTTGTTTACGCTCATGGGCATGTATACAAGAGGCGATGTGCTGATGATGAAATGGTTGTTAAAAGATTCAAATTTTCATTGTGGCTTATATGCCCAGAGTTATAGACTTTTAGATGCCGCAGCAATGTTTTCAATGTTGTTTGCAGGACTGCTCTTGCCAATGTTTTCCAGAATGATTGGCAAAAATGAAGATGTTAGGCCACTTACGCATTTAGCAACTACAATACTTTTGCCTGTAGCCATATCTACAGCATTAGGAGCCTGGTTCTTTGGAGAAGACATATTGTATGTCATGTACGATGTATACAAAAAGGGTGGAATAGACCTATTGATGCAGGGCAATAAAGTCTTTACCAATATTCTGACTTGTTTTATACCTATGAGCCTCACGTTTATTTTCAGTACTTTATTGACAGCCAAAGGTGATTTAAGGTTTTTGAATTGGTCTGCATTGTCAGCTCTTGTTTGTAATTTTACGATCAATTTCTGGCTCATACCTGACTTTGCATCATTTGGAGCTTCGATCAGTTCGCTGACCACACAATCTTTATTTGCTTTACTTTGCATCATCAGGTGTTTTAAGCTTTTTGGCTTTAAGATCAATTGGAAGGACGTGTTTAAATTCATTGCCTTTTCCATTTCACTTTTTGGCGTGTTTTTCCTGATCAAAGGCATTGGCAATCTTTGGATTGAACTGTTGATCTTTGCCTCTGCATCGGCGCTTTTATCTTTTTTGATTGGAATTTTTAATTTTAATCAAATATTGCAAACATTTGACAAAAGAAGACAATAAAATTAACATCAATTAGTTATCTGATGAAGTTTGAAAAAAGTCTATTTTTGCACCCTGTTATAAAAATTTACATCTTATCTAAATGCAGAATTCATTCGAAGAAATAGGAAATGGTTTAATCACGTTCAAGGATGTTGTGGCTTTGTTTTCGCGCTGGAGAAAACCCCTGATCATTCTTGGAGTACTAGCAGTGATTGTTTCATCGGTGGTTTCCTATATGATCACCCCGAAGTACAAATCTACAGTTATTTTCTTTCCAACCACCAATAACTCCATCAGTAATGCTTTATTGACAGATTTGAATCAAAGGCAAAAAGATCCACTTGAGTTTGGTGCTGAAGAAGAAGCTGAAAAAGCACTTCAAATATTGCAGTCAAGTAAATTGACCGAAAGGTTGGTTCGCAACTACGATTTGATGAAACATTACAAGATCGATCCAAGCTCAAATCTCAGAAAAACGAAATTGGCCAACAAAATTGGTTCAAATTTCAGTTTCAGTCGTACACGTTACCTCTCTATCAGAGTAGATGTTTTGGACGAAGATCCTCAAATGGCAGCAAAAATGGCCAATGGCATTTTGGAATTATACGATTCAATCAAAAATGAAATTCAATTGGAAGTGGCCATACCGGCGCTCGAAATTGTGAAACGTCAAATGCAGGCCAAAGAAAATGAAGTCACCAACATCAAAACAGAGTTGTACAAATTGGGGATGGAAGGTGTAACCAACTACGAAGAACAATCGAGGGCTTTAGCTGAAGAATTATACAAAGCAAGAGCTAAAGGGGATATGAGATTGGTTGATGACCTCATCGAACAGCAAAAGAAATTGGTGCAATTTGGAGGTCAATTCACAGCTTTAACTGAGACACTTCAACTTGAATTGGATAAATTGTCTGATTTGAAAGCCAAATACGAAAGAGCCGAAGTTGACGTAAAGGAGACCCTTGCCAATAAATTTACAGTAAGTGGTGCAGATGTAGCTGAACAAAGAGCATATCCTGTAAGAAAACTCATTGTACTGATCTCATTGATCTGTACCATCGCATTTTCATCTATAGCCTTCGCCATTTACGAGAGAATAAAAGCCCCTAAAGCTTGAATTTCGCCCCGGTCATACTGAATAAAACAGAAAAAACCATCGCCTATACTTTAGGTGCGATCGGGCTCGGTATTGCCATTACAGGGATTATATTGGATTTGTATTTTCTGGCACTTATTCCATTTGCCATTGGATTGATATTCCTTTCATATTACAAACCTGCTTTTTATGTGTTATTGATTTGCTTTCTTGTGCCAATGTCAATTTTCATTGATGATGTTGGGGGTGGATTGGGGCTTTCTTTACCCACCGAACCAATGATATGGCTCATTTTTATACTATTTGTTTATAAAACATTGGTAAGTGGTGTCATCGACATTGAGTTCATTAAAATGCCACTCAATGCTTTTATCATTGCCAATTTGATTTGGATGTTGATCGCTGCAATGGCAAGCACCATGCCTTTGACTTCTTTCAAATACTTTTTGGCCAGACTTTGGTTTGTCGGAATATTTTACTTCTTTCTCATTCAGATATTTAAGAACCCGAGTTTCATGAGGCGATACTTGTCTTACATGTTATATGGAACTTTTATTGTGGTTTCAATTACCTTGTTGAAGCACGCGGCTGAAGGGTTTTCAAGAGGGTGGGGGTATGCCATCATGAAGCCATTTTTTGGTGATCACACCATTTATTCAGCCTACATATCCTTTTTTATTCCTGTAGCTGTCATGTTTGCTTTGAGAGGAAATTGGTTCAAATTCACAACACTGCATCGTTTGTTCTTTGCCTTTATTGCGTTGGTACTTATTATAGGAATCGTGTTCTCTTTTACAAGAGCATCATGGATCAGTTTGTTGGCAGCATTGTTTTTCTATTTTCTGATTAAGCTGAAAGTTACATTCAAACAAATATTGACAGCCTTGTTTTTAGTTGCTGTGGTAGCATTTATCAAGCAGGATCAAATACTTTACAGTTTAGAAAGCAATAAACAAGGTAGTGCAGATGATTTGGAATCACATGCACAATCGGTATCCAATATCACCACCGATCCATCTAATCTCGAAAGGCTAAACAGATGGCATTGTGCCATATTGATGTTTAAAGAGAAACCTGTTTTTGGATTTGGACCCGGTACATATACATTCCAATACGCACCTTTTCAAAGACCTGAGGATTTAACCATCATCAGTACAAACAGTGGTGATTTGGGCAACACACACAGCGAATATTTCAATGCACTGTCTGAAACAGGATTAATTGGGTTCGTAACTTGGTTGGGTGTATTCCTTGCGTCAATAGCTACAGCATTGCAGATCATTTACAGCGATAAATTTGCTCCTTGGAAGAAAAGTTTAGCAACCGCAGTTCTATTGGGATTGATCACATATTATGTCCATGCATTTCTAAACAACTTCAGTGATTTTGATAAGATCGCTGTGCCTTTATGGGGTTTTATGGCCATTCTCACTTCATTGAAGTTGTACAATACAAATTCCGACTCCGTTAAAGCATAGTAGAGCACATCTCTATTAAAACTTTAATCTCTAATCTTTTATCTTTAAACTTTAAACTTTTATCTTTTATCTTTTATCTTTTATCTTTTATCTTCCCCCTTACGACCAATGAATGTATTGATAATAGGAGATGCAGAAAAGGATCAATTGGCCAAAAAAGCCCAAGACAATGTATTTGATTTCATTTACTTTCAATTTCTTGGCCTCGGTCATAATGAACAGCAAGCAGATCAACCAAACCGGAAAGGTAAACAACCACATGGTCATCATGGTTTGGGTTAAGAATTCGAACACCTTTTCGATGTTGTTCAAATTAAAATCAATACTGAAATAGTTGTAAGACGGTTCATTTGCATTGAAGGTTTGATCGATCAATGGGAACATAAGAAACAGTAACAAGATAAATGGATAGGTAGCCAAGACCTGCAGCCATTTGTGTGATTTTTGAAGATTCATTTTCTTTAAAATTAACATTTGATTTGCACTTTGAATCTTCTTTGAAACGGATATACAATATGTCAAATTACAAAAGATTTGAAATATGAAAATAAAATGACAACATTTGTCAATCTATCATGGAAAAGGATGATTTCTGATGTAGGAAAAATGAAATGAAATTCCAGTTCTAAAAAAGACAGTTTGAACCCTTGTTGTTTTACTCGTTATGCTAGTAATAGTTAAAATATCGGATTATTCTAAATTCACCTTTTCTATACCGATTGATTACCATTAAAGAACCGATTAAATCCAAAACTAATCCATCTCCTACAATTGCGGCTAAAATTATGGATTCTAAAAAGTTTGGATTGCTGAATGAGGCAAAACCTGCAATAATCATACCTGTGCCGCCCGCTATCAATGCACTACCACCAACTTTGTTGTATACGGTCAACATTGCAACCTTATAAATGCTATCTTCATGTAAAGTGTCAATGCTTAAAACATTCTCAATGTATTTGGAGATGGTAATTTGTGAATCATTGATGATCTTCATCTTTCCTCTGTATACTTTTGAACTTTTAGTTTTGATTTTTAGTGTTGAGTTTTCTTTAAAAGTAAAGTGTTTACGAGCTAATTTATGAATATGAGTTAATTTTAAATGTCCTGTACTGTCAGATGCCAGGCAAACATTCATCAGCATCAAAGTGAAAAGAATGGACATTAAGTGTTTCATGAATTTAAAATGA
>DASWYG010000062.1:0-12910 GCA_036405075.1 Bacteroidia bacterium
CAGTTTTTAATGATCGATACACTTTACTGTGAGAAAAAGCGTCTGAAGAACACGGACCCGGTTTTATCGATCAAGTATTCTAATCAAATTCCCGGCTATATCGATATAAGTGATTTGAAAAATATTCATAATATCAATTATTCTTTTCTGCATTTCCTGATTCCTGATAAAACAAGACATACCTCTATGTTCTACAACGGTTCTCCTTTTTCCGGAAAACTTAAAATAAAATTCAATTACATTTCAAAGTCCCAAATACCCAAAGTAACTAAGTCGGTTTTGATCAATAAAGATTACAATCAAAAAACCGATATCATTCATATTGACCTATACCTTGAAAAAAAGTTGAGTAAATTTACCACTCAGAAGACTGTTTTACCATTAAAGAATTTACATTTTTGGATTAAAAATGGGGATTTCAACGGTCAATTTAATGCTTGGGATAAATGGGATGATTTGGCCTTCTCCGGGCAATTTTTTCAAAATAAATTGAATGGAAATTTTTATGTGTACCCTAAAAGAAATTATGGAAGAAGGGTCTACACAGACATAGATTTATATAAGGAGATAGGCGAAAACAGGAGTTTGTATAAATTGAAGCATAATAAATGTTATTATTACAGTGATCATTTGTATTATGCATTCGGACAATTATCTGATCAAGTTAATGCTACAAATCAGTGTAATTCGGTCTACAATAATATCACACTCAATATTCAAAACGATGTACCTAAAGGACATCAGATTATTTATCATGAATACAATAGCAACAAAATTGAAGTGGTATACAATGCTAAAAACGGATTTGAAAATTCTGAATTTACTTTTTATGACATTAACGGAAAAGTTCAACAATCCGGTTCATTTGTTGGAGGGTATCTCAATGGTGAATACAAGGATGAAGTTGAAAATTTTACGTTGAAATTTGAAGCCGGAAAAAAAGTTGATACAGGTTATTATTACAATGATGATCATGTTCTGCTTTACAAATGTTTCAATTATAAATACCGGGAAGAGACGGAATCAGACAGTTTTACATTTGAATCAATCATTGGACAATATATAGACTTTGAAGAGTATAAAATGTGGGATTATTCGTCTTTGATGTTTTACTCGTCTTTGGATTTGAATGCATCTAGATTGGCAGATACCAGCGATTTTATCTATTATTATTCAAATGGAGAAATCTTCTCATTTGGAAAAAAGACCAAGGAATCACCATCAGGTATTTGGCAGTTTAACAGAGAGGATGCAAGTATATATAAATCCATTGATTTTCATGACACGGCTTTGCGCTTACAAGATACAAGTAAAACCTACACCTATGCTTATGTCACAGCTTATTATCCGAATGGAAAAGTCATGTATAAGGGGTATTCTATAGAGAAATCCGTAATTTATTCTTGTGGTAGTCAAACGAACTTGCCAATTGATCAGATCCATTATTTGGAATTCTATGATTCAAGTGGTAAGTCTGTGCTCAACAATGGCAATGGTTTCATAACAGAATTGCTGCCTGAAGGAGCTAAGCTCAGAGAAGGCAACTTATTGAATTATAAGAAAACTGGTACTTGGGTAGAATACGATCGATTTGGTATGCCTACTGCTATTGGGCGATATGAAAATGGTGTTAAAGTAGGGCGTTGGTTGGAAGGAGATTTAGGTGGATTGAGTTTGCCTAAAAATATTTGTTTCATGGATGAAGCAGAATTCATTCAATATGTAAGTCAAGAAGGAAAAAACCTTAAACTTGAAGAAAAATTCTACAACAATGGAAAATTGATACAAACCAATTATTTCAGAACTACTAAGGAATGAAACTGATCTCAATAATCAATCTCTTTCAATTCAAAAATGCTTCATCAATCCAAATAAGCAAGTAAACGCTCTAAGAAGAAAGCATCATTTTCATCAAAAGTATTATAGTGTTCGCTATCAATGTCCAGCACACCTATGAGTTTACCTTTCTTGTAAAAGGGAACTACAATCTCAGAGTTACTCACCGATGAGCAGGCGATATGACCCTCAAATTGGTGCACATCGGGCACTACAATGGTTTTTTCCTGCTGCCAGGCACTTCCACATACCCCTTTGCCAAATCCGATGCGTGTGCAGGCTGTAGGGCCTTGAAATGGACCTAACTCCAATTCGTTGTTGGCATTGATCAAATAAAACCCACACCACCAAAAATTGAATTTGTTCTTGATCGCCGCTGTAAAGTTGGCCATGTTGGCAATGTCTCCACATTTTGGATCCATCAATTCCTTTACCTCCTTAAGTAATTCTTCATACAAAAAAACCTTTTCAGACATGTTGCAAAGGTAAAAGACTAAAGTGGAAAGAGGAAAGTATAA
The DNA here is from genome assembly GCA_036405075.1 of Bacteroidia bacterium. GTDB lineage: Bacteria > Bacteroidota > Bacteroidia > NS11-12g > UBA955 > JABMMZ01. The sequence continues at coordinate 2,355 of DASWYG010000062.1, forward strand.
AGAGAAAAGTATAAAGAGGAAAGTATAAAGAGAAAAGTATAAAGTTGAAAGTGAAAAGTTGAAGAGGTGAGATTATATGCAATTAAACTTCGTTATGATCAGCGAAAATCTGTGTCATCAGCGGCTGATAAGGGATCACAATTAATTACAGCTTATATCATTTGTTAACTTCGTTATGATCAGCGATAATCTGCGTCATCAGTGGCTGTTAAGAGATCACAATTAAGTACGATTATATCATTTGTTAACTTCATTATGATCAGCGAAAATCTGCGTCATCAGCGTCTGATAAGGGATCACAATTAATTACAGCTTTTATCATCTGTTAACTTCGTTATGATCAGCGAAAATCTGCGTCATCAGCGGCAGATAAGAGATCGCAATTAAGTACGTCATCTGTTAACTTCGATATGATCAGCGAAAATCTGCGCCATCAGCGGCTGATAAGAGATCTACGGCTTATATCATCTTTTATCTTCCCCGCGATCAACGAAAATCTGCGTTATCAGCAGCTAGAATAAGGGGGTAATTAAGTATGGCCGGGATATTCGATTCCACCGACTGCTTGAACATTCAAAAGAGTTTATGTTTAAAATTATTTGGATGATTTTTAACGAGAATTCGTCTGAAAATAGAAAAGGGCTAGACTTTCGCCTAACCCATTCTAAAAACTAAAACTATGAAAACACAATGCAAGTATAATATTAAATTTTTATTTTCAAATAATATTTTTTTACAACTCGTGTTTTTTAAACATGACCTACGTCATGTTGTTTTTGTTGAGATTGAATTGCTTCTATTAGAAGCTTTAAATACTTGATTTACAGAATCAATTAAAGTTTTCCTTAAGGGTGTTTTGTTAAATAAAATATTCTATGCTTTTATTGATAAAACAAATAGAACAAAATAAATTTAACGTAAAAATTACATTTGTGAACCAAGGAAATAATTTTTCACTTTTCTGATTGAACCGTTTTTTTCAAATTCGGTTACCTGCCCGTGTAATTTATCATCAGAAAAATTGCCTTCCTGAAACAACTCACCGGTCTCGTAATACCATCTGTATGCACCATCCCTGCGATCATTTCTGTATTCCATTTCCATATTCTTGTTGCCGTTTTCATAAAAAGTCTGACAAGTACCATGCTTCTTGTCTTTTCTTAAATTAAAAATGGATTTGATCTTACCGCTTTCGAAATATTCTTTCTTCACTCCGGTATATTTTTTAGTCACCTTTACCTCCGGTACCCACTCCATATCAGGAGCAAAACGACATGAACCAAAGAAAAACGCAAATGAAGCGATGGTTAATAATTGCAGGAATCTTTTCATAATTGAAATCTGATTCCTGCAATTATACAATATTGAAATTATTCCTCCAAAAGGAAAGGGTATCTATAATCTTTTACAGGAACCATGGTTTCTTTTATGGTTCTGGTGCTGGTCCATCTCAATAAATTGGCTTTGCTGCCAGCTTTGTCGTTGGTACCACTCGCTCTGCTGCCACCAAATGGTTGCTGACCTACAACTGCACCGGTTGGTTTGTCATTGATGTAGAAATTACCTGCAGAATGTCTTAATCTATCTGTTGCTTTTGTGATCGCATAACGGTCTTGTGCAATTACTGCTCCTGTCAATGCATAGTCACCAGTGCCATCTACCAAATTCAAAGCCTCTTCAAATTCGTTTTCATTGTAAACGTAAATGCTTAAAACCGGTCCAAAAATCTCTTCACACATGGTGGTGTATTTTGGGCTCTTAGCCAAGATCACAGTAGGTTCAATGAAATAACCTTTAGAACCATCGTATGTGCCACCTGCTATTACTTCAGCATCTTTATCGTTTTTAGCGTTGTCGATGTATGAACAGATTTTCTTAAATGCTTTTTCATCAATAACAGCATTGACGAAATTTCTGAAATCTTCTGTTGGTCCCACTTTCATGGTTTTCAATTCAGCTGATAATTTTGTCCAGATTTCATCCCATAAGTTAGAAGGAACATAGGCCCTTGAAGCTGCTGAACATTTTTGACCTTGGTATTCAAAAGCACCTCTTGCCAAAGCAGCAACAGCTGTGTCGACATCGGCGCTTTTGTGAATCAATACAAAGTCTTTACCACCTGTTTCACCAACAATTCTGGGATAAGTTCTGTATTTGGCAATGTTTTTACCAATGGTTTCCCACATGTTTCTGAAAACACCGGTTGATCCGGTGAAATGCAATCCGGCAAAATCAGGATGATTGAAGATGATGTCTCCTGTAACCGGTCCGTCTGTATAGATCAAATTGATGACACCTGCAGGCAATCCTGCTTCTATCAACAATTCCATGATCACATTGGCGGAGTATATTTGAGTGAAAGCGGGCTTCCAAACCACCACATTGCCCATCATGGCCATACTGGTTGGTAAATTGCCTGCGATCGCAGTGAAATTGAAAGGTGTAACGGCAAAAGTGAAGCCTTCAAGTGCTCTGTGTTCCAGCCTATTCCAAATGGCTTTACTATTGGCACTTGGTTGATCGGCATAAATGTCAGACATGTATTGAACATTGAATCTAAAGAAGTCGATCAATTCGCAAGCCGAATCTATTTCAGCCTGGTAAGCATTTTTTGATTGTGCCAACATGGTAGCAGCATTCATCTTAGCTCTGTATGGTCCTGCCAATAGATCAGCAGCTTTTAAAAAGATCGCAGCGCGTTGTTCCCAAGGCATGTTTTCCCATTGTGGTTTGGCTTTTAAAGCGGCTTCAATGGCTGCATGAACATGAGAGGCATCACCATGGTGAAACTCACCAATTTTGTGATGTATATCGTGAGGAGGGAAAATGTCCTTTTTGTCGCCAGTCCTAACCTCTTTGCCGTCAATATACATAGGAATGTCTATCACCTGAGATCTGGCCGATGCCAAAGCTGCTTTCAGTGATGCTTTTTCCTTACTGCCCGGTGCGTAATCCAACACCGGTTCATTGATTGCTTGAGGGACTTTAAAAAAACCGTTCATAATGTACTTTTACTTTTTTAAGACTGCAAAAGTACAACAAATTCAGATTGTTTTTAAGGCTTTAGACGTCTGATTCAAATCATCAGTCGACGCGGAAATTGCGCTTCTCTTTCTTTCTTTTGAAAGAAGATCTGTCGCCTTCAGACCTGGATGAGCCATAACGACCTCTGTCGCCACCTCTTTCCCTGTCTCTTCCGCCACCGCTACCACCGCTGAATCTGCCTCTGTTGCGACCGCCACCACCACCTGATGGACGTTCTGAAGATATCTCAATTCTGATCGGTCTGCCTCTGAATTTTTTGCCATTGAATACATTGATGAATTCTTCTGCAATATCATTTTCAACTTCAACGAAACTGTATGAATCCATCAACTCAATTTTGCCGAGTTGTTGTTTCTTGTGTCCGCTGGTATCCAATAAAAATTCGAGGAAGGCTGCTTTGTAAAATCCGTCTTTTTCGCCCAAACTGATGAACAATCTTGAATAATTGCCACCACTTCTGCCGCGATCACCTGAACTGTTCAAATCACCTGCTTTTTCGTAGTATTTGAGGAATCTGTTGAACTCCAATGAAGCCATTCTTTGAATGATCTCATCTTTGCTCATTTCAGCAAATTGCTCTTGCAAATACGGCAAGTAATTTTCATAGTCACCATGTGATATATCGGCTTGTTTCAATTTCTCTATGAAAGCAAAGAATTGTTTTTCACAAACTTCTCTTCCACTCGGAATTTCTTTCTTTTCAAACTTCGATTTTGTCAGTTGTTCGATGTCTCTTATCCTGCCGGTTTCCCTGCTGTGGATGATGCTCATACAAACACCTGTTTTACCTGCTCTGGCCGTTCTTCCACTTCTGTGAGTGTAAATCTCCGGTTCGTCAGGTAAAGCATAATTGATAACGTGTGTGATGTTGTCAACGTCAATACCTCTGGCTGCAACGTCTGTAGCGATCAACAATCGAATGGTCTTTTCTCTGAATCGACCCATAACCTTGTCGCGCTGTTGTTGACTAAGGTCACCATGCAATGCATCAATTTCATAACCTTCTTTCAAAAGTTTTTCAGCTATGTCCTGAGCTTCCATTTTCGTTCTGGTGAAAATGATGCCATACATACCCGGATTGAAATCGATCAGTCTTTTCAATACTTCGTATTTGTGACTCGATTGCGTTTGGAAATAAACGTGACTGATGTTTTTAGCCGTGATGTTTGAATTGACTTTGATCTCATGAGGATTATTCATGAAAGTTTCAGCAATTCTTCTCACTTCCTTAGGCATAGTAGCACTGAATAACCAGGCTGCTTGTCTTGCTGTTGCATGAGATAAGATGTGTTCAATGTCTTCACGGAATCCCATGTTGAGCATTTCATCTGCTTCATCTAATACAACGTGTGTAACTGAATCGAGCTTAATGGCTCTTCTTTCTATCAGGTCGATCAAACGACCTGGAGTGGCAACCACAATTTGTACCCCCTTGCGAAGGTATTTAATTTGGTTTTCTATGCTGCTGCCACCATATACGGCCACATGGAAAAAATCATCCATGTACTTGCCATACGCTTTAAAATCATTGGTGATCTGTATGCACAGTTCGCGGGTCGGACAAATGACCAGACCCTGCACTTCTTTTCTTGAAGTGTCGATGAGAGACAACAGCGGAAGCCCAAAAGCCGCTGTTTTACCGGTGCCTGTTTGTGCTAAGCCTACGAAATCTTTCGTACCTTGCAATAATACCGGAATCGCTTGTTGTTGAATGGGAGTTGGAGTGATGTAGCCTATTTCAGTGATGGCATCCAAGACGGGTTGACTTAAACCCATTTCCCTAAATGTTTCTATCATAAAGAAGCTGCAAAGGTACGGCAAATAATCGACAAAATACGTTTTATTGAATAGCTTTGTTTAAATGAACCATATTAATGGTCAAATAATTTCATTACTATGATTGATACCAACATTTGTTGAACCAATTTTTTTTTTCAATCATTTGCCATTTTTATAAAGATTGTTACTTGTCTCTCTTCATTCTGTGCCAATGTTTTATTTTTGTCCTCAATATTATGTCCAATCCCGGTTATCACAGTCAGCTCATCAAAGCATTGGCCATTTCCAATGGTTTTGATGCCTGTGGTATTTCTCAGGCAACTTTTCTCGAATCTGATGCTCCAAAGCTCGAACAATGGCTCAAAGACGGTCGTCATGGTGAAATGAAGTACCTCGAAAATCATTTTGATCTCAGATTGGATCCAAGCAAATTGGTGCCCGGAGCCAAAACAGTTGTATCCCTGCTTTACAATTATTACCCTACAGAAAACTTATCAAATAGAGAATTTAAATTGGCAAAGTATGCTTATGGGGAAGACTACCATATAGTTGTTCGCGAGAAACTGGAACATCTTTTGGCTCAATTGAGAAATGAGTTGGGTCAAATTGAAGGCCGTGTTTTTGTTGACTCTGCACCCGTACTAGAAAGAGCTTGGGCCGAACGCAGCGGTATTGGATGGATAGGGAAGCACGGATTGCTCATCAACAAATCCAAAGGTTCTTTTTTCTTTCTGGCCGAATTGATCATCGATCTGGAATGTGAACCCGATGCACCAACAAAGGACCATTGTGGCACTTGCAACAAATGTGTAGAAAACTGCCCGACTGAAGCCATACTGCCAAATAAAACCCTCGATGCAAACAAATGCATTTCTTATCTGACCATTGAGCTTAAAGGGGAAATACAAGATACCTTCAAAGGCAAAATGGCCGACTGGATGTTTGGCTGTGACATCTGTCAGGATGTTTGTCCATGGAACCGTTTTTCGAAACCTACCAATGAAACTAAATTCATGGCTTCGGGTAAATTGAAAGCCATGCAAAAGTCAGATTGGTTAAATCTCGACAAACCAACTTTCGATGAATTGTTTAGAAAAAGTGCGGTTAAAAGAACCAAGTTTGAAGGTTTAAAAAGAAATATTGCATTCTTGGAAAAAGAATAGCTTGGTTCAACAACAAAAAGTATTTTAATGGCGCTTTCATTGATGCTCAAAGTAATTTTGAGGCATGAAGCAATTCCTATCCATTAAAGACATGTCAAAAGATGATAAACCAAGAGAAAAGTTAATACTAAAAGGCAAATCATCTCTCAGCGATTCGGAATTGTTGGCTTTGTTGATCAGCACCGGGACATCAGGTAAATCCGCCATAGACCTGTCCAGAGAAATATTGAAAAAATGCAATGGAGATCTGAATCAATTGTCAAGATGGAGCATCGGCGATTTTTGTAAAATTGAAGGCATAGGTACAGCTAAAGCAGTCTTAATTTCTGCAGCTTTGGAATTGTCGAATCGCAAACGTTTGTCACAAACCGATGAAAAAAAATCCATCAAATGCAGTGCCGATGCTTATGAGAGCATCAAGCATGTGATGGTCGATCTGTCTTATGAAGAGTTTTGGATCATGACCTTAAACAGAAAAAATGCAATTTTAGGCATGTATAAGATCAGTGAAGGGGGCATCACTTCAACTGTTGTGGATCAGAGGAGAATTTTTAAGATTGCTCTCGATGATAAAAGTACCGCCATCATGCTTTTTCACAATCACCCTTCTGGAAATGCACTGCCAAGTTTGGCCGACAATGAATTGACTCAAAAAATCAAGCAAGGAGGTAAATTGTTGGATATCAATGTTGTAGATCATATAATTGTCACCTCTAAATCCTATTACAGTTATGCCGATAACGGATTGATGTAACATTATTTGATTAACTGCGTTTAGAGTATTAACTTTGCAGATTCTTAAAGAGTGAGAAATACGCTGTTCTACATATTGTTTGTTGTCGTTTTGGCTTCCTGTTCTGAGTACAGTAAAGTGCTCAAAAATGGAACAACCCAAACCAAATGGGCCATGGCTGATACCATGTACAATAAAAAAGATTACGTCAGGGCATTGCCTCTTTATGAAGAATTGCTGGATGTATACAGAGGTAAACCCGAAAGCGAAGCCATCTATTTTAAATATTGTTACAGCAACTATTATTTAGGTCAATTCGAATTGGCAGCCTTCCATTTCAGTAATTTTGTAGAAAATTATTACAACAGCAAACATTTGGAAGAATGCAGTTTCATGTATGCCAAATGCATTTATGGAGATGCCTTAGACCCGGAACTTGATCAAACCAATACCAGCAAAGCAATTGTAGAAATCCAGAATTTTTTAAATAATTACCCTTTTTCCTCTTACAAAGAAGAATGCAACACATTGCTGGAAAGTCTTCGCAAGAATTTGATGTACAAATCCTATAAAAATGGGATGTTGTATTTTAAAATGGGAGATTACACTGCTACGATTGTTTCTTTGAAAAATACTTTAAAGGATTTTCCGGATGTGCCCAACAAATCAGAGATAGAATTCACAATTTTGAAATCTACCTATCTCTTAGCCAAGCACAGTGTATTGGAAAAGAAAGAAGCGAGATACAAAGATGTGTTTGATGCCTACAACACATTCATTAGAAACAACCCGGGGGCAGATAAACTGCAAAAGGAAGCTGCCGAAATCAACGAAAAGGCAAAATTAGAATTAGCAAATTTTCAAAAACTCAATAATAATCAATAAAGATGAAAGAACAGAAATTGTCACCAAACGCTGAAGCCCGTAATCTGAAAGATCTGGAATCTGCAACAGGCAACCTCTACTTGTCAACAGTAGTGATCGCAAAACGTGCAAACCAGATATCACAGCAGATGAAAGAGGAGTTGAGTAGCAAATTGTCTGAGTTCGCCTCAGATCATGACAATCTCGAAGAGGTACACGAAAACAGGGAGCAGATTGAAATCAGCGCCATGTACGAAAAAATGCCAAAACCTACTTTGGTTTCAACTCAGGAGTTCTTAAACGGTAAAGTTTATTTCCGTTTGCCTGATGAGACTCAAGGGTAAGCATATCCTCCTCGGTATAAGCGGCAGTATATCTGCCTACAAATCTGCGTTTCTTACCAGATTGTTGGTGAAAGAAGGAGCGGAAGTGAAAGTCATCATGACCGAAGCATCCACCCATTTCATCGCACCCGTAACTTTAGCAACACTTAGTAAAAATCCCGTTATGCGGGATTTCTTTGTTTCTAATGACGGTACTTGGAACAATCATGTTGAATTGGGTTTGTGGGCCGATCTGATGATCATTGCCCCGGCCTCTGCAAATACCATCGCAAAATTAGCAAATGGCTTATGCGATAACCTTCTCAGTGCCGTTTATCTATCTGCCCGATGTCCTGTTTACTTTGCCCCGGCAATGGATCTGGACATGTACAAACACCCTGCAGTAACTAAGAACATTGATTCATTGATTGCCTATGGCAATGTACTCATTGATGCAGAATCCGGCGAATTGGCAAGTGGTTTAGAAGGCAAAGGTAGAATGGCTGAACCCGAACATATACTCAATCACATCATTCATTATTTTGCATCCTGAATTTTTTAAAGGTAAAAAAATTGTCATAACTGCGGGTCCTACATACGAGAAAATTGATCCTGTTCGTTTCATAGGCAATTATTCAAGTGGAAAAATGGGATTTGCAATTGCCGAAACACTCGCCGAAAATGGAGCTGAAGTCATATTGGTCTCAGGACCAACCAGTCTTCAAACTACACATCCAAACATTAAATTGCACAGAGTAGAATCCGCTTTGCAAATGTTTGATCAGTGTACTGCTGTGTTTCCGGAATGCAATATGGCCATTATGGCTGCTGCTGTGGCAGATTACAGACCGGAACACTACCACGATGTTAAAATTAAAAAGAAAGAAGAAATACTCACCATCAATTTGGTGAAGAATCCGGATATACTCTACACCCTGGGTCACTCCAAACGTCCGGATCAGATAGTGGTGGGATTTGCTTTGGAAACCAATAATGAATTGGAAAATGCCAAAGAGAAACTGGAAAGAAAAAATGCAGATGCCATCGTACTCAATTCCTTAAATGAAGAGGGCGCTGGCTTCCAACATTCGACCAATAAAATTAGCATTATTCTCAGAAAAGGTATTATTTTTGAATTTCCCTTAAAGGACAAAACGGCTGTAGCCAAAGACATTGTAGCATGTTTAGCAGAAAATTTCAATTGAAACACTTATTTATTTTTACTCTCCTCTTTTCTTGGTTCTTTAACCTTAAAGCCCAGAATCAGGATGTTGATGCAACCGTTACCGTCATTCACCCGAAGGTGCAATTGACCAATACACAGATATTCACTTCACTTCAAGCTTCTATCTCACAATTTGTCAATCAAAGGTTATGGTGCAGCGATAAAGTGACAACAGTTGAAAGGTTCAAGATCAGTTTTTTGATCGATATCACAGCCTATGAATTGAATTCGAATAATTTTGAAGGCACAATACAAATTCAGGCAACCAGACCGGTTTATGGCAGTACCTATAATACCGTTATTTTTAATCAACTCGATCAGAATTTCAACTTTCAATATCAGGAATTTCAGGCCATGGAGTTTCAACAGAACGCCAATGTTTACAACCTTACCGGAATGTTGGCTTTCTATGTCAACATAGTATTAGGTCTAAATTTCGACAGCTATTCTTCAGAAGGGGGAACGCCATATTTCCAAAAAGCCAGAGAGATACTAAATGCCAGTCAAAGTATTGATGGTTGGCGATCCAATGATGGTCAAAGTTTAAAAAATAGATTTTACCTGATCGATAACCTCTTCAATGACCGTTACCTTCCTGTTAGAAAAGCATTTTATAATTATCACATCAATGGCCTCGATCAAATGCACAAGGATGTTGTAAAAGGTAGAGATGAAATATACAAAGCCTTGGAAAGCTTTAGAGAAATCACAAGAGTTTACCCGAATTCCATGTTGGTGAAGGTGTTTTTCAATTCCAAATACAAAGAACTGATAGAGATATTCAAAGGAGCTTCTGCAGCCGAACAATCCAAAGCCATTGAATTACTCTCTGCTATGGATCCCGCCAATAAGCTGTTTTACGATGCCATCAAAACCTGATGAATTCAGCTGAATTGATATTCACGGAAAATATTTCCGAAACATTTTCGGACCTCTGCAAACGTTATCAAATCGACGAGCCCATTGTGTTTTGCGATAGCAATACAGCCACATTCTGTTTGCCACGTTTGAAACATCCGCACATTCGTTCCATCGTGATGCCTGCGGGTGAGATCAATAAAAATATAGAACAATGTGTTGAATTGATTCAGGCTTTAGAAGCCACTGGTGCCGACAGACAAAGTGTTTTGATCAATCTGGGTGGCGGTGTGGTTTCTGATTTGGGTGGATTCGCTGCTTCAATTTTTCAAAGAGGCATTCGGTTCATCAATATTCCAACCACCCTGCTCGCTATGGTAGATGCCTCAATTGGTGGTAAAACAGGTGTTGATTTCAAAGACCTGAAAAATTACATTGGCACATTTAGTCAACCCGAGGAAATTCTTATTTCTACCGAGTTTTTGGATGACAATTTTCCTGAGCAGGAAATGAAAAGCGCTTGGGCTGAAATCATCAAAGCAGCTGTCATGTTCGATGCGGAATTG
>DASWYG010000063.1:0-4599 GCA_036405075.1 Bacteroidia bacterium
AATGATCTTGTCGTCGGCTTGACCTTTATCGATCATTCTGAATCCACCAATTGGTTTACATTGTAACAAGATGTTGTTGTGCTGAATGCCATTTTCACCCAGAATGCAGATATCAAGTGGATCGCCATCTCCTTCAATATGATCAATACCGGTTTTAGATGAACACAGTCTGCCGATAGCATCCCCACAATACGTTTTAGGTATGAAACCATAGAGGGCAGGGCAAAGGTTGCTGAAAGCTTGAGGTCTGTCGACTTTTAGCAAACCGGATTCTTTATCCAGTTCGTATTTAACTCGGTCGAAAGGTGTGATTTCTATGTAAGCAGTTACGATTACCGGAGCTTGATTGCCCGGATTTACGCCATGCCATGGATGCAGGGTGCCTTGGTTCAATTGTTTTTAAAGAAAATTTTCAACGGCATTCCGTTGTAATCCAAGCTAACCGTTAATTCAGTTTCTGATAGGGTAACAATATCTGCAGTGTCCTGAAGACCTAAAATAGATCCTACCAATTGTTTTTTATTGTTGTAGAAATACCATTCACTGTCAGTTGAATCAGTAGTGCCGCTGCATTTGTCAATATTGTCATATTGTCTCAATAAACTGTCTTTGTAAAACCTGTAAGAATCGTCTTTCTGACATTTTTCGACTGCTCCTAAATTCCATACATTGATACCATTGGATTCTGCTTTGTAGATGAGCCAAGGTTTGGCTGTTATTTTTTTCATCTCTAAGTCTTCAGGTATTACAGTGTTGTTGTTATTGCTGGAGGGTGTTTCAGTTTCTTTCTTACACGCATATAAAGCACAAACGGCAGTTAGTACAATTAAAGTTTTTTTCATCTGATTATGGATGTATAAATGTTAATGTAGCAGGTACGCTTGAGTAATCTGCATTTATTTTAAGGGTATTTTCGTCTAATGTTACAATTTCGGCAGTGTCTTTTACTGTAACGGTCGAGGTCAATTTGACATTCAATATCAATTGAGTGTTGTTGTTATACAATTTATAAAAACTTACAGTAGAGTCGGGATCAGTCCCGTTGCATTTTGATGTCATGTCATGTACAGACAAGGAATCATCTGTTCTGAAATTGTAAATATTGTCTCTGTTGCAGGCATCTATGAAAGGCGTATTCCAAATATCTGTATTGCTGGTAACAAGTGAACTCACTTTCCATTTCTTTTGAGTTAAGTACTCTGATTTTGTTTTGCCTGAGTTGTTGTTATTGTTATCAGGCGGATCAACAGTATCTTTACAAGCCGTATAAGCAACCAGAGCCACAGCAGCAATTACATAAATATTAGAGATTTTCATGATGTATAAAAAGCAAATGTAAGGATTTTTGCTTTATTTTGCAAACTCAAAAATGGCTTGGTTCAAAGATTGGTTCAATAGTCCTTACTACCACATTCTTTATGGAAAAAGAGATGAGCGGGAAGCAGAAACACTTGTGGGGAATCTTTTGGATTTTTTGCAACCTGCATCTGGTAGTGTTTTTCTTGATTTGGCCTGTGGAAAGGGGAGGCATACCCGTCAAATAGCCTCACACGGTTTTGAAGCTTATGGCATTGATTTAAGTGAAGAAAGCATCAAAGAAGCCTCTGAATTTTCCGATGAACGTTTGCATTTTGAGGTGCACGACATGAGGATACCTTTCAAACCCGGTCAATTTGATTATGTGTTCAACCTCTTTACCAGCTTTGGCTATTTCAGTAATACCGACGACAATCTCGCAACTTTAAGGGCAGTAGGAGAAGAATTGAAATCCGGTGCCATTTTGGTTCAGGATTATTTTAATGTGGAATTGGTGAAAACCAAATTGAAAGCGCATGAGTTAAAAACCGTTCAAGGTATTGAATTTGAAATTTCCAAGTTGATTGAAGATAAAATGATACTTAAGACCATCAAATTTGAAGACAAGGGTGTGGAATATCGATTCTGTGAGCAAGTTTGCTTGTTTGACTTAGAAGATTTTAAAAAAATGTATGAGAAATGCGGATTGGAAATCAAACATGTTTTTGGTAATTACGCCCTTCAATCATACGAACCTCAAACCTCAGAAAGACTAATATTAATATCAAAAAAATTATGATCAATTCCTTCGATTCTACATTGTACCAATTGATCAACAGAAAATGGACTTCTGAAAATCTCGATTTTCTGATGTTTAATTTTTCTGATAAAGTATTTTGGATACCTTTCTATGTCATCGTCATTTTCATGATGACCAAGATATTTAAAAAGAAAACACCATTGGTACTTGTATTTATTGGTTTAGCATTACTAGGTGCTGATCGATTAACAAGCGGTGTCATGAAACCTCTTTTTGGCCGGGTCCGACCTTGTCATGAAGTATCTCTTAGCCCGCGTATCATTGAGGGTGTGCATTGCAGTGATACCGGCAGCATGGCATCTTCACATGCAGCCAATCATTTTGCCATTGCCGTATTTATGATCTTATTGTATGGTGTGAGCAAACGGTCAAATATGGTTTTTTGGTTGCTTTGGGCATCCGCAGTGGCATATTCAAGGGTATATCTGGGTGTACATTACCCTACAGATGTAATTGTTGGTGGATTGGTTGGCGCAGCTTGCGGATTCATTTCTTATAAATTGTATGTGTTGACCTCTAAAAAAATATATAAAGAATGATTTTGCCATTGCTCATATTGCTTTCAGGGCCATTATTTGGCATTTTCCTTCAAAGAAAATTTGAAAGAGATTCTCATAAGATCATGCCTCATACGGTCTTGTTTAGTGGTTCATTCCTGATGGGAATTGCCTTATTCGGATTGATGCCTGAGTTATTTGATAAGATCATTCAAGCCGGTTTATGGATAGTTGTTGGGTTTTTCTTCCAGATCATTTTGGAGAAATTCACCGGTGGTTTGGATCATGGACATATACATGCCAACAATGTACCTAAGAGTGTATTTGTGCTTTTTGGTGGATTGATGTTACATGCATTGTTAGAAGGTTATTCAGCAGGATTGAGCAATTACATGAAACCCGGCATTGTTTCGGGAATGGTTGTAGGCATTGCCATACACGAAATACCTGCGGCATTCTCACTTTCGGTATTGATGCATTCAAAATACAAAGGGAAAGTGCATGCTTTGTTGTTCCTCATCATCTATGCGGCAGCAACACCAATAGGTTATTTTTCCGGTGTTTACATACATAATGAGAATTTGATTTCAGAGGAAATGTCAAGTATCATAACTGCCATTATTGCCGGTACTTTCTTGCACATCAGTACGGTAATTGTATTCGAAAATTCTTTGCGTAAAAAAGAGGGCTTGTCAAAACTGTTTGTTATAGCCCTTGGTTTGGTGATCTCATACATTGCCTGTTCAATTGGTTGATAGAGAATAGAATACAGTGTAGAATCTGAATTAAACTTCTATATCGAGTAAACCACAGTGCAAGCCAATAACCGATCCACCGCATCAGCTTTAGGCTGAGTAGGTGCCCCAATAACCATTAACCATTAACTAATAACTAATAACCAATAACCAATAACGAGCAACCAATAACTAGTTGTGCTTCAGATGGTACTCAAATAAATTGTCTATCGGTTGTTTGATGATGTTGCCAATATTCACTTTAAATTCTTTGGCAACTTGTCGCAATTGATCCTGGAACACAAATGCGATTGAACCGATAAAATGAACAGGAACTGTTTTGTGTTTGCCATATTTGACGATGTGAGTGGTAAAAAACTCTCTGAATGCTGTTAACACTATCGACTCGATGTATTTGAAGTTGACATTTTCAGCTAAGAATTTTGTATAGGAAGCCAGGTACACATTTGGATTTGGTTTGTTGTATATACTGCTGATGATGTCTTCTTTATCCGGAAATGTATTGTCGAAATACAAGCGAATATTTATCGGCATTTCATTGTAGAAGTACGCTTTAAGAAGGAGCTTTCCCATGTGCATTCCACTGCCTTCATCGCCCATAATAAATCCAAGTCCGAATTTAGGTATTTGAGGCAATAAACCTTTTCCTCCCCAGTAACAAGCATTACTGCCTGTACCTAAAATACAGGCAATGCCTTCTTTGTTACCACAGGTAGAAATTGCAGCTCCATCCATATCGTGTGCTACAAAGATTTCGGCTGAAGTGAACACTTCAGCCAAGGCCGATTTTACAATTTCTTTGTTGGTTTCCGTACTACAACCTGAACCATAGAAAAACAATTTGGTGAATTTGCTCACCGTAATGTCTTTGAATGTCTTTTTTACTTCACGGGTGATTTGTTCTTTCTTTAAGAAAAAAGGATTCAAACCGGCACTTTCAAAATGACGAGGTACAGGTGTAATACCTGAAAACATCCAGTCGCATTTTGTACTGCCGCTGTCTGCTACTAATATCATGAGCTTAGAGGATTAACTGAATACGCCGTCGAAAATGACACCTGTGTCTGAACTGTTGATGCACATTACAGGCACTTTTCCACTATGATTCACGATTTGTTGAGCGTAACTTCCGAGTAAAAATTCACTGAAACCTTTCTCTTGTTGTGTCATGATCATGATTAAATCAGCTTCTACTTCATCAGCGTAAGCCAAAGTGTCTTCAGCAAAACTG
>DASWYG010000064.1:0-2516 GCA_036405075.1 Bacteroidia bacterium
TGTCCCGGATCCACCTCATGTTTTAACCAGTAACAATGGATGGGACACCGTCAATAATTTGGATTTTTTAAAAACTGTTATAGCTAAATTTAAAAATGCAGGAATCAGAACTTCAATTTTCTTGAATCCAGATCCTGATATGGTGGCATCTGCAGCAAAAACCGGTACTGATAGAATAGAATTGTACACCGAAGCTTATGCTGTTAATTTCCACAAACAAAAGGAGTCTGCTATTGAAGCATATATCACAACTGCTGAACGAGCCGTAGAATTGGGATTGGGCATCAATGCCGGTCATGATTTAGATTTGCATAACCTTCAATATTTTTGTCAAAATGTTCCCGGATTATTGGAAGTCAGTATCGGACATGCATTGATTTGTGATGCCCTTGAATTTGGGATGTCCAATACAGTTAGAATGTACCTGCAGCAATTGAAATGATCATTGATCCACGAATTTGTGATGCAAACTCATCACTTGTTCAATGAGTGAATTCTTTTCATCATTGATGATCACATAATCAGCGAGCTTCAATTTTTCTTCCTCAGGCATTTGAGCATTGATTCTTGCCATTATTTCTGCTTCAGTGGACCCATCTCTGGAAGAAACTCTTTTTATCCTTAAATCAAGTGGAGCAAACACCAATGCGATTTCATCAATACTGTTTTTGCTGTCGGTTTCCAACATTATGGCAGCTTCTTTCACCACATAAGGCAACTGCGAGTGCTGTTGACAGAATTTATTCCAATCATTCAATACAGCCGGGTGAATGATGTCGTTCAATTTTTCGAGTTTGGAACGGTCATTAAAAACAATAGAAGCTATGAAGCTTCTATTGTAAATATTGTTTTTAAAAGATTCTTGCCCGAATTCATTAATGATAGCTTGTTTGATTTCCGGGTCTTGGTCAACCAATTGTTTGGCTCTGATATCAGCGTAATATACCGGCACTCCCAGATGTTCAAAGATGGCACAAACTGTTGTTTTGCCACTTCCAATTCCACCTGTTACTCCCAGTCTGATCATGTTAATCCAGGTGAATTAAGCCTTACCGGCATTCAAAGGAGCGCTTAGATCAGAAGAAATTGCAGACTTTTCGATTTTCAAACGGGTACCTGCTGAACTGATCATTACAGTAGAACCATCAATTGATTCAACTTTACCGTGAATACCACCGGTTGTAACGATGAGGTCACCACTTTTCAATTCTTCTACAAATTTCTTTTGAGCTTTCATTTTCTTTTGTTGAGGACGAATCATGAAAAAATAGAACACGATCATGATAAGACCCATGAAAATAACGGTCTCTTGAATGCTTTGTCCGCCTTGGGCGAGTATAATGTTTAAATGTTGCATGTTAACTTCTTGGTACTGCTCTTACGTTGGCAGTGAATTTCAAATCGATACTTTTTTCTTTGATGTTGGCTATTACAGTAACATTTTTATTGTTCAAGCCTGATTTTCCTGATGAATCGAATACCACTCTGATTTTACCTGTTTGACCCGGTTTGATGGGTTCTTTTGGCCAATCCGGAACAGTACATCCACAAGTGGCTTTACAATCTTGTATGAGCAAATCAACCTTACCGGTATTGGTGAATTCAAAAGTGGTTTCAACTTTTTGATGTTCCAATATGTCACCAAAATTATGTTCAGTGTTTTTAAAACTCATAACAGCAAACTCAGATGGTACTGCCTGAGGATCTGATGCTGTAGAAGGATTTGTAATTAACTCATTTGAAACACCACCATCGTTATTGGTTTTTGCGTCTTTAGAACTGCTGCTGCATGATGCAAAGATCAATGCACACCCTGAAATAATAAGTATTTTTTTCATGTTACTTTCGATTACTGGAATGCAAAAATAAAGCGATTTAATCATTTTTCAAGCCTCGGCCTGATTTTAATATTTTACCACTTTGAGTTAATATGATCCTCGATTTATCCAAAACGCCATTTAAGAACAAATGACTCTTTGGAGTAGAATATGATTTAGCAATATCTAAATACTCATTGATGGTAACCTTAGGAGGTATGGTTTCAAAATGCAAAAATTCACAAATGGCCATCCTCAACATGATCATGTCATTGATGGTTAACCTTTCTGAGTCCCAATTGGTTGTATTCTCGTGCACCATAGCATCCAGTTGAGCTTGATTGATGATGCATTTCTCGAACAATTGCAATCCGAATTGTATGTCTTCCAATTGCTTTTCACCTATGCGCTCAACCTTAAACCTGTCTTTTTCATAAAAACTGGTAATGGTGTGAATCACCGCTTTCAAAATATCGGCTGAATCATCGTCCCAGTGAATGTACTCATCCTCCATGGCACTGTCAAACAATTCAAATTCATTGAACAAAAATTCATACAAATTGGTCAGAAATATCTTTTGTACCTCAGGACTTGGTTCATCAAATACCGCAAAATCAGTAAAGAAATCATATTGAACCAAATCTATGAACACACGATCGAAAACATCACCATGTCGTTTCCAATCAAATGGCAACTTTC
>DASWYG010000065.1:0-20315 GCA_036405075.1 Bacteroidia bacterium
TACTCAATACTCCAAATACTCAGATATTGTTACCGAGATCATCTCTGAAAAAGTACCTGTTTATGAAAAATCTTCCATTGATGAATTTTACATTGACCTCACCGGTATGGAGAAATTCTTCGGCACTTATAAACTCGCCAACGAGATCAGAGATAAAATCATTAAGGAAACCAATTTGCCCATATCCTTTGCACTTTCGGTCAATAAAACGGTTTCAAAAGTTGGCACAGGTGAAGCCAAACCCAACGGACATAAGAAAATTGAGTATGGTACGGAGAAAGGTTTCTTAGCACCCTTGTCCATCAAAAAGATTCCCATGGTGGGCGATAAAACTTATCAATTGCTGAGAGGTATGGGGGTGTCAAAAATATTGACACTTCAGGAAATGCCCCGTGAATTGTTGCAACAAGTGCTGGGTGAAAATGGAGGTGTAATATGGAACAAGGCCAATGGCATCGATCACACTCCCGTAGTGCCTTACTCCGAGCGCAAATCCATCTCTGCCGAAAGAACCTTTGATAAAGATACCATTGATGTAAAAGGTCTGAAAGGATTGATGGTGGCAATGACCGAAAAGCTGACATTTCAATTGCGTTCAGAAAACAAATTAACCGCTTGTGTAACAGTTAAAATTCGCTATTCTGATTTTAATACTTATACCATGCAAGCCCGCATTCCATACACTTCTCTCGATCATATCCTGATTCAAAAGGTCGATGAATTGTTTGAGAAATTGTATCAAAAACGCATGCTGGTCAGACTCATAGGCATACGCTTCAGTCACCTCGTGCAAGGCGGTCATCAATACAGTTTGTTTGAAGATTCGGTGGAGCAGATCCGATTGTATGAAGCCATGGACAAGATCAGAAAACGCTATGGTAAAGAAGCCATACACCGCGCAGTGGGTATGGGTGAAAAATTGAGTGATTTCAATCCGTTTAAAGGCAATGTGAAATGAGATGTTGCTAAATTGTCACACCTATTACAGCTTTTGTTATGGTACTTATTCCGTAGAGGGATTGTTTGAAACCGTTCGCAGCAAAGGTTACGATGCTTTTGTGCTGTCAGACATCAACAATACCTCTGCTTGCCTTGAAATGGTGAGAAAGGCACAAGAAGAAAATGTAAAAGTTGTTTTAGGAATTGATTTCAGAGAAGGAGCCAAACAAAAATACATCGGTATTGCTATGAACAATGAAGGGTTCAAAGAACTCAACGATCATTTGAGCGATCAATTGCACAACAAATTGCCTCCTGAAAACATTGCACCTGAATTCAATCATGCTTATGTGGTGTATCCTTTGGCATTCTATCAGGGGCAAGCCCTTCGCGCCAATGAATACCTGGGTGTGTCGGTAAAAGATCTGTTGTTCTTACCTCTTTCAAAACACAAGTCTTTGCTGAATAAAATGGTTGTTTTGCACACCGTTTCATTTGCCGGAAAACGCGAGTTCAATGCGCATAGATTGCTAAGGGCCATAGATACCAATTGTTTGTTGAGTCGTCTCAATCCGGAAGAACAAGCCAAAGGTACTGAAATGCTGATGACTAAAGATGAATTGACCAAAGCCTATGCCGAATACCCTCAGATCTTGCGCAACACTGAGTCCATTTTAAATACTTGCAGCATTCATTTTGAATATGGTAAATTGAGCAATAAGAATTTAAAGCATTACACAGGTCAAAGAGACACAGATTTGGAATTGTTGAGAAGTGAATGTTATAAAAATTTGCATTACCGCTATCCCAACCCATCACAGGAAGTAATCGCCAGACTGGAAAAGGAATTGGAAGTAATTTCGCAATTGGATTTTGCCTCCTATTTTCTCATCAATTGGGACATTGTTAGCTATGCTCGTCATAAGAATTACTATTATGTTGGCAGAGGCAGTGGAGCCAACAGCATATTGGCCTATTTACTGCGCATCACCGATGTGGATCCTATAGAATTGGATCTTTATTTTGAGCGATTCATCAATTTGTATCGCAACAATGCGCCTGATTTTGATATGGACTTTTCCTGGCTCGACAGAGATGACATCACCGATTATATCTTTAAACGATTTGGAAATGAACGCACTGCTTTGTTGGCCACATACAGCACATTTCAACACGATGCCGTGATCAGGGAACTGGGCAAAGTGTTTGGACTGCCTCCTGCTGAAATCGACAGGTTACAAAAGAAAGACATTAAAGATGTTACCGATGAGCAGTGCCGATTGGTGTTGAGATACAGCGAAATGATACAAGGATTTCCAAGTCACCTCAGTGTGCATTCAAGTGGCATCATCATTTCAGAAGCACCCATTCACACATATACCGCCACCAATTTGCCTCCCAAAGGCTATCCATTGACCCAATTCAGTATGTTGGAAGCCGAAGACATAGGGTTGTATAAATTTGATATTTTAAGTCAAAGAGGATTGGGTAAAATCAAAGACACGTTGAGCATTGTGAAATACAACAGGGGAGAGGATA
The DNA here is from genome assembly GCA_036405075.1 of Bacteroidia bacterium. Taxonomy (GTDB): domain Bacteria; phylum Bacteroidota; class Bacteroidia; order NS11-12g; family UBA955; genus JABMMZ01. The sequence goes on from DASWYG010000065.1 coordinate 2,479, forward strand.
TTGACATTCACGATTTCAAAAAATTCAAACAAGATGAAAGCATCAAAGCATTGCTCAAATGCGGCAATACCATTGGTTGTTTTTATGTTGAATCACCTGCCATGCGCATGTTGTTGTCTAAACTCAGGGCCGATGATTATTTGCGTTTGGTTGCAGCCAGTTCCATCATTCGACCGGGTGTGGCCAAAAGTGGCATGATGCGCGAGTACATATTGAGGTACCGACATCCTGAGTTGAGGCAAAAAGCCCGTAATGAAATTCCGGTGCTTTATGACATATTAGAAGAAACTTATGGCGTCATGGTGTATCAGGAAGATGTCATCAAAGTGGCACATTACTTCGCGGGTTTGAGTCTGGCCGAATCAGATTATTTGCGTAGAGGTATGTCGTGGAAATTCAAACAGAGAAACGAGTTTTGGCGAGTGAAAGAAAATTTCTTTGCCAATTGCAGAAATAAAGGATATGCTGAAAAAGTGATTCAGGATATTTGGTTGCAAATAGAAAGCTTTGCCAATTATGCTTTTTCTAAAGGACATTCAGCAAGTTATGCAGTTGAGAGTTATCAGGCATTGTACTTGAAAGCCCATTATCCTTTAGAGTATATGGTGGCAACACTCAATAATGGTGGCGGTTTTTATAGAAAAGATCTATATGTGCATGAGGCCCGAATGAATGGGGCAACCATCAAACATCCTTGTGTGAACACCAGTTCAGCCCTGTGTGTGATCAAAGGTGCAGTTATCTATTTGGGTTTGGCCATGATCGCTGAGTTAGAAGAAGCCACAATTTTCACCTTGTTGGAAGAACGCAGTAAAAATGGTTTGTACAAAGACATGAATGATCTGGTGAAACGCACGCAAATCAGTTTGGAACAAATGCGCTTGCTCATCAGAGCTGGTGCCTTAGATTTTACGGGCAAAGACAAAAAAACTTTGCTGTGGGATGTGCATGCCATGTTGTCGAAAATACAAGTGAAAAAAAAGGAAAAAGAACTGTTTGATATCCCTGTGAAGCATTGGCGATTGCCGGAATTGGTGAATTCAGACATAGATGATGCTTATGATGACATCGAGTTGTTGGGCTTCTCTTTGTGCTCACCTTTCAATCTGGTGAAAGCTGAAATTCCTGAACACATAAAAGCATTTCAATTCAAAGAGAAAGTCAACCAAGTTGTCGAAACCTATGGTTACATGGTCAATGTCAAACACCTTCGAACATCCAAAGGAGAGCGCATGTTCTTTGGCACTTTCACCGACATGGATGGCCATTGGATAGACACCGTTCATTTTCCGCCATCGGCCTTGCAATTTCCTTTCAGTGGTCCCGGTGTCTACCGGTTAAAAGGTAAAGTGGTGGAAGAGTATGATTTCATCAATTTAGAAGTTTTGGAATTGAAGCGATTGGAAATGATCAACCGTGAGTAATTGTTATGGTCGTGTTTAACCAAACGAATCACAAAAGAAAGTATGCGTTTATAGGATCGGATCTCGAAGGCAAAGAAAGAAATGATGAGAAGAGTTCGCTGAGCGGAGTCGAAGCGATCGATACATGTTAGCTGTGTGTTATTAGTGGGCCACCTTTTCCCGCTATCCGCTGTATCCCGTGTTTTGTCAGGCAGCCAATTGCCCTGGCCCTTGCCGTGGCTTGTTACACTCCGCCCGGCCTGGCCGCAATTGGGCGCTGCCAATACACGGGGATGCCGCTTCTATCGGGGGTGGGTTGAGATGTTGTTGTTACAGTCGCGCATTGCCGGGAACTTCACTGCGTTAAGGTCCCACAACCGTGGCATTTCAATCTGCGAAAATCTGCGAAAATCAGCGGCTTTAGTCTGCTCCCATCAATAAGGGTGGGTAAAAGCCCTCCTATGCTGAAGCTTCGGAGGACGAGTAAAGTCTGGCCTGCTGATGCAATTGAACAGGGCTATCATCTTCATGAATCTGCGTAAATCTGCGCCAATCAGCGGCTTTAGTCTACTCCCATCAATCAGTTTGGGCTAAATTGGTACTGTTACAGTCGCGCATTGCCGGGATCTTTACTGCGTTTGTAGTATTTCCATCTGCGATATCAGCGGTTTATTGCCAACAACTTAAAGAAAATACCTATACCTGTAATAAGCTTCAGATTTTAATACCCCATTTTCAAAAGCCTTGGATGAAAGCACCAATCCTTTGTTGTTGTATGTGTATTCGTATTTGGTGATTTTACTTTTTGTGCCTAGAATCAAAGTATCGGTTCTCGATACAATGAAACCATCTTCTGAATATCGAATGTCTTCAACTCGATTGTTGCCATTCAATAAAAAGTTGTAATAGGCATAATGAGCAATCAAGTGCTTGTTTTTGTATGTGTAAAGGATCTTGTATTGAAGCTTAAGGTCTTTTTCATAGTAGTATTCATAGCGAATCAAACGTTTCAAAGAATCGGTTTGTTCTATTTTTCTAAATGGTTTTCCAAATGAATTGAATCCGTTTGTTATTGTAATCACTGAGCCGTCATTGATGTATTCTTTGCTCACGCACACTTTCAAAGTGTCGTGTTTGGGCGATATTTCTTTACCTCTGTCTTCACATTTATAGTCAATGATTTTTTTGATTTTACCTTTACCGTTGTAGTATGAAGAGCGAATGAGTTTTTTGTCGAATCCATAAGTGTGGTGATACACATAAACCGGTTTGTTTCTTTTGTTGAATTTGGTCAAGATGTAATTCAATGTATCAGGTCGGTCCATTTTGTGCATACCGGCATAGCGTCCTTTTTTGTCGAAATATTGAATGTGGTCGATTTCTCCTTTTGAGTTGTGAAACACCAATTCAGTCATATACGATTTATAGTTATAACCCACCATGGCCGAGTGATAATGTTCTTTTTCGGCTGAGTATTGATAATTTGATAAATTGTATAGTCTGAAATTCTTCAGAGTGTCGCTCATGGAACATGAAAGCGATACCCTGTTGGTTTTGTCATAGCGTTTGAGCTGTCGGCTAAAACCTTGTTTTTTTCCTTTGTGATAATAGGTTTGGTCTTTGATGATCTCTGAGACTTTGTTGCTGATCAACACAGAATCCAATTGTTCATTGTCGATACCCAAATGGGTTTGAGCAAGAAGTTGTGGTGAGAACAGAAGCCATACAAGGCAGAAGATGAATGAGCTGATACTTTTCATGGATGGGTGTTTTAGTGTTATAAGTGAATTTAAAACGAAAAAAGTTTCAAATTGTTACATTTTTAATTGTTTGGAAATCTATAGTTTAAAAAGATTAAATTAAATCATTGAAAGTTTTGAACCTTTCGGCAATCATTTTGAATTGCTTTGAATCAGAGTCTTTTAAATCATTGATGAATTCACACAATGCTTCATTACTTACAGTTAGTTGATGGGTATACAATATGACCTGTGGCAAATTGAGCTTTTCTTTCATTAAGTCCATCAAACGGTAATTGCGTTTGGCTGAAGTGAAATGTTCAGTACAGTGTAAGCCAATATAATTTTGCTTTTGTATGGTTATGCATTCAGCAAACAAAATAGAATGCCAGGGTATGGTGCCTATCTTCGTGTGGCGGTCGAAAATACCGTCGCCATTGATGATGATCTGTGCTCTTGTGTCCACCATGTTGAAGACGCTGACCATAACGCCAAGTCCAAATAAAATAAGGCCCAGATAGATCCAAATGTTATGACTGATGTTTTTATAAAGTATAAAAACAATAACAGCAGTAAAAAGAGAAGAACCGAGCAATAATCCCGCGCTTTTTCGTTTGGATTTATACAATCTGATTTCGAACATAACTCGGATTGATGAGACCATAGTACAAGAGGTCGGCCAATTTGCCGGAAGTGGTTTTGTAATCGCAACGAATTTTCCCTTCTAATTCAAATCCGGAGGCTTCTGCCAAATGTCGTGCTGCTGTATTGGATTCATGTGTTCTTAAAAACAATTTGATGAATTGCTTCTCATTGAACAAATGATCAATAACCAAATTCATGGCTTTTGAAGAAATACCTTTTCCTGCATGCGATTGATCAATGAAACAGCCGAGCTCGGCTTTGGGTATTTTCCAATCAATGTTTTTAACATCAATGTAACCAATGAGTTCATTTGAATGCATGTCTACAATGACAAATGGCATATAGGTTTGATCCTCGAATTTTTGCAAGTTGTTTTGAATAAATTGAATGGAATCTGTTTGATTGCGATTGGCAGCTACAGTACCGGCAAAGAAATCGGCCAGTCTGTCGAGGTTATTGTTCACAAGGTTAAAGTAAGCTTCCGCATCATTTTGTTGAATGATTCTGATGAGGAAATGATCAAATCTCATGTTCAAAAATAATGAAACATTTTATTGAAATGAATAAGCTATGAAATCTCTTTTTGCCATTTCAGAGAAATTTGAACAACAAAACCTATCCCTCCACTGCGGGAGTGGTGGTGCATTTCTCGCTAATAAAGTAGTTCATTGGGTTAATTGTAATGCTGTTCCATAGCGACACAAGCATTATAGTCTTACCATGACAGCAAGAAACATTTCAATTGCTCAAAGTTTGCGTTAGGGACAGCAGCGGATAGCCCACAAGCGCTGCGAAGCAAAAGCGCTGAGGACTTGCAGCGAATGGCCCGACCGAAGGGAACGCCCAAAATATAGAAAGTTTGAATTGTGCTGTTAGCCCTCTGAATAGTGGTGATTTTGAGAAATTCGAGGTAAAAAAACCTTATGTCCATTCAAGTTTTTTTGATAACACCTGATTTACAGGAAACAAGCCTATAATTGAGTGTATTCTGAACTGTGAAAAAAGCTGAAAAATGATTATCTTTGCAGCCCCAAAAAAGTATGATCAGCGTTTCCAATGTTTCCCTCCGATACGGTAAGAGGGTGTTATTCGATGAAGTGAATGTAAAGTTTGTTCCAGGCAACTGTTATGGTGTCATTGGAGCCAACGGCGCAGGTAAATCTACCTTCCTTAAAATTCTCTCTGGTGAAATCGACCCTACCACAGGTCAGGTTGACATTGAGAAAGGCAAGCGTATGAGTGTGCTCAAACAAAATCACTTTGAATTTGATGAGTTTCAAGTGCTTGAAACCGTTATCATGGGCAATAAGGAACTTTATAGCATCATTAAAGAAAAGGAAATCATATATGCGAAAGAAGATTTCACCGATGAAGATGGCATAAGAGCCAGCGAACTGGAAGAGAAATTTGCTGAAATGGAAGGCTGGAATGCCGATAGCGATGCAGCTTCTTTGCTCAGCGGCCTTGGCATCACTGAAGACCTTCTCTATCGCACTGTGCACGAATTGAACAACAATCAGAAAGTGCGTGTGTTGCTGGCTCAGGCATTGTTTGGTAATCCCGATATTTTGTTGATGGACGAGCCTACCAATGACTTGGATGTGGAAACCATCAGCTGGTTAGAAAATTTCTTGGCAAATTTTGAAAATACAGTACTTGTGGTGTCGCACGACAGGCACTTCCTGGATGCAGTGTGTACGCACGTAGCCGATATCGATTTCGGTAAATTGCAAGTGTACTCGGGTAACTACACGTTCTGGTACCAAAGTTCGCAGTTGGCTTTGAAACAACGTTCAGACCAGAACAAGAAAGCAGAAGAGAAGAAAAAAGAACTCCTCGAATTCATTCAACGTTTCAGTGCCAACGTGGCCAAAAGCAAACAGGCTACCAGCAGACGCAAAATGATCGATAAGTTGAACATTGAAGAAATTAAACCTTCTACACGTAAATACCCTGGCATTTTCTTTATTCAGGAACGCGAGGCAGGTGATCAAGTTCTAACTGTGGAGAATTTTGGATATAAACTAGAGGACAAACATTTGTTTAGAGACCTCAATTTTACCGTTAATAAGGGCGATAAAGTTGTGTTCCTTTCACGTAACCCTCTGGCTATTACCAAATTTTTTGAATCTTTGGCCGGTAACGACAAATCTCACACAGGTAAAGCTGAGTGGGGCATCACCATTAAGTCTTCATACATTCCCAACGATAACTCTTCCTTCTTTGAAGGGGTAGACCTCAGCCTGGTAGATTGGCTCAGACAATTCTCTAAAGAAAAGGATGAAACATTTGTCAGAGGTTTCTTGGGTAAAATGTTGTTCAGTGGTGAAGAAAGTTTGAAGAAAGCAAAAGTTTTAAGTGGAGGAGAGAAAGTGCGTTGTATGTTGAGTAAAACGATGTTGGAGAGTCCAAATCTGATCATTGCAGATGAGCCTACCAACCACTTGGATCTGGAAAGTATTCAATCGCTCAACAACAGTTTCATCGATTACAAAGGCACCATGTTGTTTTATTCTCATGACCATGAGTTCATGAACACCGTTGCCAACAGGGTCATAGAAATTGGTCCGAATGGTATGATAGACAAACATTGCTCATACGATGAATACCTCGACGATGAGTCGATAAAAGAAAGAAGAGCAGCCTTGTACGCTTAAGATGGAAAACCAAAGCCGTTCTAATCTTCAGTATGTGCTGGAAACGGCTCACATTCCACTTTGGTTGTTAAAAGACATTTGCTGGCTAATGGAATACCGCACTGCCGGTATGATCATAGCTGTTCCAACCATATTGGTGGCTTTTTGGGTGGCTTTTATCACGCGTAAGGATAAAAAAATGTTTTTACCCAATGTGTCAATCGCATTTTGGATTGTAGCCAATGCCAATTGGATGACTGCCGAATTTTATAACCTTAACACCAAACCTCTTAGCATTTATCCTTTTTTGGCAGGTGTATTGGTCTTTGTGATATTCTGCTTGCAGCAACTAAAAGCAAGAACCACCAAAAAACTTTAACTTCACCAATCAGAAGCTTCAGCTTATGTGGCAGCGCCCGCCGCTGTCTGCATCATCACTTATCAATCCTAAGACATTAATCTTTCACCTTTCATCTTTCACCTTTAAACTTTCATCTTTAATCTTTCCACTTATTATTTTTTGATTAAAAAAGTGCTTTTAAGAGCAATAAAGAACTAAATTTGCGCCTCGATTACTATGCCCAAAATTACCTTCAAATTTGAAGAAAAAGACAAAGCACCTATAACGGTTGATATGGCCGAAGGAGAGATGATCCTCGATGTTGCTTTGGATAATGATATTGAACTCCATCACAATTGCGGAGCAGTTTGTGCCTGCAGTACCTGTCACATTTATGTTGAACAAGGCGGTGACAACCTGAGTGAAATCAGCGAAAAAGAAGAAGATTTCGTTGACAGAGCGCGCAACCCTAAATTCAACTCACGCCTGGCTTGCCAATGTTTTCTCGAATCGGCAAGCGATTTAGTGGTTACCATTCCCGACCAATCTGTGATCATTGGACACTAATTATTAATTAAGACTTATTATGACCTATCAATTGCCAATATACTGGAAAGATTACGAAGACATCGCCATAGCCCTCTATGAACGTTTTGGTGATGATTTCGGAGAATCCAAAATCTATAGAATCAGATTCACTGAACTGCTGGATTGGGTGCTCGAAATTCCCAATTTTAAAGGGACTCGTGAAGAATGCAATGAAGGCCACCTTGAAATGATTCAAAGCCAATGGGTGTACGAATGGAGAGATAACCAGTAAAGTTGTTCTTAATTGTTTGTTGTCTTTTGCATTGCCAATTTAGATTCCGGTCAATGCTTGTATTTGAATCGTGTTGATTTATAAATCAGCAGCTTTAGCTACCAATTCAGCCAAATCCAATACTTCTACTTCTGCTTCTTTGTTTTGATGTTTTACCCCATCTCTCAGCATGGTCATGCAAAACGGACAATTGGATGCTACAATTGAAGCACCTGTGCCAACTGCTTCTTCTGCACGCTCTATGTTCACCTCTTTATCTCCTTTCTCAGCTTCTTTAAACATCTGTGCACCACCTGCACCACAACAAAATCCGCTGCTTTTACATCTTTTCATCTCTACCAATTCAGCATCTAAAGTCTCCAATATTGCTCTCGGAGCAATGTATTCGCCATTGGCTCTGCCCAAATAGCAACTGTCGTGATAAGTGATTTTTTTGCCTTTGTAGGAACCTCCGTCAAATTTCAATTTGCCACTGTTGATCAACCCCTGTAAAAATTGAGTGTGATGCACCACATTGTAATTACCACCCAATGAAGGGTATTCGTTTTTTAAGGTATTGAAGCAGTGCGGACAAGTGGTCACTATGTTTTTGATGCCATAACCGTCTAAAACAGCAATATTGTTCATTGCCAGCATCTGAAATAAGAATTCATTGCCGGCGCGTTTTGCAGGATCTCCGGTACAGCCTTCTTCATTGGCCAAAATCGCAAACTCTACTCCACAATGATGTAATATTTTAGCAAATGCTTTGGTCACCTTTTGAGCACGCTCGTCGAAACTACCTGCGCAACCTACATAAAACAATACTTCAGGCGCTTTGCCTTCTGCCGCATATTGCGCCGCCGTCTTGATTTCGAATCCTAATGACATTCTGCAAACTTAATTCAAACTTATCAATGACAAAAATGAAAATTAATGGAACAGTCGTCTTTCACCTATTTGACTCAAATTGTTTCAAAACAATCGCGTTAGATCTTCGATGATCTCATCTCTTACCAAATACTTAACAGATTTTCCGGTGTTTAACAAATTTCGAATTTCGGTTGCAGATATATCGAGCATACTGCTTTTTAATTCTATAATGTTCTTGTGCTCCTGATAGGGTTGCAGGTGTTCTCCCGGACGAGGGTAAACATATATGTCATGCTGTAATATGGTTTCAGGTGATTTCCAATTGGGCAAAGCCGCTAAAGTATCAGAGCCCATGATGAGACTGAATGTGTCATTTGGAAAACGGAGCTTAAGTTCACTGAGCGTAGTCGAAGTGAAGGAAGGTATGGGGAGCTCAAATTCTATTGTGTTGACACTGAATTGAGAATGGTCTTTTATGGAAGTTTCTAAAAAATTCAAACGATTTTCTAATGGCAAAAGTTCATTGGATGTTTTAAATGGATTTTGAGGCGAAAGCACAAACTCAACTTGGTCAGAATCTCCGAGATTGAGCACCGATTGAGCAATGATGAGATGGCCGATGTGTATAGGGTTAAACGAACCAAAGAACAATGCTCTTTTCATGATCAGGAATGTATGAAATTTTTAACGATTTCTTCCGCTTTGTTCAAAGTGTCTTCCAGCTTGTCATTGATCAGCACAATGTCATATTTGTCTTCAAACTGAAGCTCAAACTGCGCTTTGTCAATACGCATTTGCAATTGATGTTCTACCTCGGTGCTTCTTTTGCGAAGTCTTTCCATGAGAATTTCTAAACTTGGAGGTCTTAGGAAAATGGAAAGTGCGGCATCACCAAATTTTTCCTTTATGCGCAGTCCACCTACTACATCAACATCAAATATAACCGTTTTCCCGAGGTCCCAGAGGCGTTGAACTTCACTGTTGAGTGTTCCATATAGAATGCCGCTGTATACCTCCTCATGTTCAAGGAATTCGTGGTTTTTTACTTTTTGCAAAAAGTCATCAATATCGAGGAAATAGTATTCCTTCCCATTGGTTTCATTTTGTCGAGGTTTTCTGGTGGTTGCTGATACCGAGAATCCCAATTCAGGAATGCTTGACAGCAAGTGGTTAACAACAGTGGTTTTACCGCTGCCGGATGGGGCTGAAAATATGATGACCTTGTTCAAATCAACCGCAAAGTAAAGCCATATTGATTAAATTTAATAAGACAAGTGCTCAAGTGTTTAATAAAAGTGCCTTTTCTCTGATGTTTGGACCAAATTGTCCAAGCATTGAACAAAGTTTCCTAAAAGTCAATTGACAATAAAAAACCCCGGATGATCCGGGGTTTATATAATGATTTATTGTTGTCCTTCTGATTTTGCTTGTGGTTTGTCCTCTTGTGGAGGTTTTGGCATCAAAGCTTTTCTTGACAATCTCAGTTTACCTGTTTTCTTGTCAATTTCTATCAACTTCACTTTAACGATATCGCCTTCTTTGAAGATACCATCCATTTTGTTGATGCGTTTCCAGTCAATTTCACTGATGTGAAGCAAACCGTCTTTACCCGGCAATATTTCTACAAATGCACCGAATTCAACAATACTTCTGACTTTACCTTCATACACTTCACCAACTTCCGGAACAGCTACAATACCTTTGATGATGCGTTTGGCTTCATTCATGCTTTCTGCATTTTCAGAAAGTATTTCAACTATACCTTGGTTTTCAATCTCGGTGATAGAGATGGTTGTTCCGGTGTCTTTTTGAATACCTTGAATCACTTTTCCGCCTGGTCCTATAACTGCACCGATTTGGTCTTTGTCAATGATGATGCGCTCAATACGTGGAGTATGTGGTTTGTAATCGTTTTTCGCTTCTGCAATGGTTTTGTTCATTTCAGAAAGGATATGAGCTCTGCCTTTTCTTGCTTGCTCCAATGCTTCTTCCAGCATTTCCCATTTCAAACCATTGATTTTAATGTCCATTTGACAAGCAGTGATACCTTTGGTGGTACCAACAACTTTGAAGTCCATATCACCCAAGTGGTCTTCGTCACCCAAAATATCGGTAAGGATGCTGTATTTGCCTGATTTTTCATCACTGATCAATCCCATTGCAACACCGCTCACACCACCTTTGATTTTGATACCAGCATCCATAAGTGCTAAGCTGCCTGCGCAAACTGTAGCCATTGAAGATGAACCATTAGACTCGAGAATATCACTCACTATACGGATAACGTATGGATTCACATCATCACCGGGAAGCGCTTTTTTCAAACCTCTTAATGCTAAGTTACCGTGACCGATTTCTCTTCTTCCCGGACCTCTGTTTGGTCTTACTTCACCTGTTGAATAACCAGGGAAGTTGTAATGTAACATCAAACGGCTGTATCCGGCCAACATTGGAGCATCCAACAATTGCTCATCGAGTTTACCACCCAGAGTAACTGTAGTTACTGATTGAGTTTCGCCTCTGGAGAAAATAGCAGAACCATGTGCTGCTGGCAAGTAATTGATTTCAGTCCAAATAGGTCTTACTTCGTCTAGTTTTCTGCCATCTAGACGGATACTCTCGTCGAGGATCATCTTTCTCATGGCTTCTTTTTCAACGTCGTGGTAATATTTTTTAGCTAAGAATTCTTGAGCTTTAAGTTCTTCTTCAGTCAATGACTCAAGGTATTCTTTGATGATGGCTTTAAAGTTTTCGCTGCGTTCTGATTTTGGTGCGCCGCTTTTAGCTACTGCATAAACACGGTCATAAGTAAGGTCCCAGATTTTTTTTCTGAGTTCTTCGTCATTGTTTTCGTGGTTATAAGTTCTAACAGGTTTTTTGCCACCCATTGCAGCGCAGAGGTCCCATTGCAATTTGCATTGTTTTTTAATGGCTTCATGAGCAAACTTAACTGCCTCAAGCATTTCGAGTTCGCTGATTTCATTGCATTCACCTTCTACCATGTTGATGTCGTGCTCAGTACCTGAAACGATGAGTTCGAGGGTAGAGTTAACCATTTCTGATTCGGTAGGGTTAATGATCAATTGACCATTGATTTTAGCCACTCTTACTTCTGAGATTGGTCCGTTGAAAGGGATATCACTCACCATTAAAGCGGAGGAGGCAGCTAAACCAACCAGACAATCTGGCGGGAAGTTTTTATCACTGCTCATGAGCATCAGCATCACTTGAGTGTCAGAGTGGTAATCTTCAGGGAAAAGTGGACGAAGTGCGCGGTCTACCAAACGGGAGACGAGAACTTCATAGTCACTGAGTTTAGCTTCACGGCGGTGAAAGCTACCTGGTATTCTGCCTACAGAGGCGAATTTTTCTTGATAATCTACGGAAAGGGGGAGGAAGTCAACATTTTCTTTGGCTTCTTTGTTTGATACGACTGTGGCGAGAATCATAGTATCGCCATATTTGAGGACGATACTGCCATCAGCTTGTTTGGCCAGAATGCCGGTTTCGATTTCGATGGATTTTCCATTGCCCATGTCGAGTGAGCTTCTAAATCCTGCTGGTTTATTTGACATATATTAACGTTTCTTAGGGTTGAGGTATAAAAATTGCCTTTTCAAAAAAGCAAAAAAAGCCCTCGAAAATCGGGGGCTTTTTGTATAAAATGTTTTTGTTTGGCAGATTACTTCCTGATACCTAGTGATTTGATCAAATCACGGTATTTGAAGATGTCTTGTTTAGCAAGGTAGTCAAGTAATGACCTCCTTTTACCAACCAATTTCACAAGACTCAACTCAGAAGCAAAATCTTTTGGATTTTTTTTCAAGTGGCCGGTGATAAAGTTGATGCGTTCAGTAAACATAGCAATTTGAGCTTCTGTTGAACCGGTATTGGTTTCAGAACCACCGAACTTTTTGAAAATATCTTTCTTTTCTTGTGTTGTTAAATGCATACCTTATATGTTTTATGCTTCGGCCTGAACGACTGAAACAAATGATCTGTTGTTTCTTGATTTGGTGAACTTAACGATACCATCGGTCAATGCAAACAAGGTGTGGTCTTTACCAATACCTACGTTTTCTGATGGATGGTGTTTGGTGCCTCTTTGACGTACAATGATGTTACCAGCTTTAATGGTTTGACCACCGTAAATCTTTACACCAAGTCTTTTGCTGTGCGACTCACGTCCGTTCTTCGAACTACCCGCGCCTTTCTTATGTGCCATTTCTTCTGTTTATTTTATGCGTTGATGGATTCAATTAACACTTTAGAAATGTACTGTCTGTGTCCATTTCTTTTTTTGTAACCTTTTCTGCGTTTTTTCTTGAAAACAATTACCTTGTCATCTCTCAAGTGCTCCAATACCTTGCCGGTAACGCTCGCACCTTTAATGCTTGGCATGCCCACAGATACCTTTCCACTGTTGTCTACTAACATCACCTTGTCAAAGGTTACCGATGTACCCTCATCTCCGCTTAAGCGATGAGTGTAAATGTATTTGTCTTTCTCAACTTTGAATTGCTTTCCTGCAATTTCTACAATAGCGTACATGCTTTTTAAAAATTTGGACTGCAAAATTACACATTTAAAATGGATTTGCAAATAGAATGTCCAAAATATTTTATTTGTTGATGCATTTGTGAATACAATCCTCTTTTCTCATTGACCCAATATGGGCTCTAAATCTTTTATGTTGTTGATTATTAGTGTAATGTATTTTGTGCCTCCTGCTTTGTACCTCAATACCAATCGACCTGTCAATTTGTCGGGTGGATCGCAAACCGGACTGCCCGGAATCACCATTTGCTCATTGCTGCCTCCTATCATTCCCGGTGTGCGAATAGGAATCATCAGTTTTATTTTTTGACCCTTTTTTAACTTTTTGATTGGCTTGGTTGAAGTATCTCCCACTATGATGATCTTATCGGCCCGACCCTCTGCATAACCTGTATCGGACATGAATTCAAAACTTCTAAGTGCTTTCAATTCAACCATAAACACAGTTGACGTTCCGCTTCCGGCTACTCCGCCAAATGACCTTTGCATGGTGCAATTCAATATTTTGAATTCTTTATTGGGAACAGGCTTCGTTGTAAAACCTGTCATAACGGCAAAAAGAATCAATGCGAAAGTGGTTAATCTCATATCTGTTTGAATGGGTCAAATACAGTACCAAAAAAAAAGGCCTCCCTGAGGAGGCCTTTTTCGACATTTGAAATTATCAGTTTGAAACGGATATTTTATATGTTTGGCTGATTCCGCCTATGGTTACTTTAACCATATAGAAACCTGAAGCCACTTCGCCGAGATTAATCTCTGCTGTGCCTTCCTGATTAGCCACTAATTGGATACTTTCACCCAAAGTGTTATATACTTCAATGGTCATCGCTTCACGTTTTTCATTTGAAACAGTGAACACGCCATTGCTTGGATTTGGATAAATGCTTAAACCATATAGAACAACTTGGTCGTTTATGCCTAAATTGGCACTCACACGCTTAGTGATCTCACAATTACATCCACCTGCATTGGTAGCTTTCATGGTAACATTGAAGTTGCCTGAATACAAGTAATTGTAAGTTGGTGTTGGTTGATCAGAAGCACCACCTTCACCAAATGTCCATTCATAAGATGTGTAACCAGTGTTACTTGGTGTAAATTGTGTTTTTCTGAATCCCAATTGCTTGTAGGTGAAATCACAAACAGGAGATTCGCTCACTGCAACTGATTTTCTCATGGTATCACTGCAGCCACCATCGTAAGAAGCCACCAATGATACAGTATATGTAGTGGTAGTTGTTTGAGGATAGGTGTTGCTTGGATTTGCAATTGTACTAAAATCACCATCACCGAAATCCCATTTGTATTTAATTGCACTTTCTTCACCAATTGATTTGTTAACAAACAATGCAGTTTCATTGTTGCAAATGTCTTTGGTTTCGAAATTGGCAATTGGTTGTAACAATACTGTGAATGATTTGCTGATTTCAGCTTCGCAACCATTGCTGTATTTAGCTTTCAATGTTGCTGATTTAGGGCCGGGAGCATTCCATGTTTTGGTTACATTTTTTAAACTTGAACCAGCGCCATCACTGAATGTCCAAGTATAAATTGGATTTGGTATTTCTTCTATAGTTGCGTTTCTAAAATGGGATGGGATCTCACTGCATAAGTAATCTGTAGTGAAATCAGGTTTTGGCGATTTGATGATGTTAACTTGTTTGGTAATTGAGTCCCTGCAATCAAATTCAGAGACAGAAATCAATTTAACATTATATGTACCTGAAGCAGTGTATGTATAATGTGCATTGAATTGAGTGGATGAGTTGCCATCTCCAAAATTCCAGAATGTTCCCAATTTGCCAAATGGAACAGTACTTTGATTGTCCATGATAATTTCTGTGTTTGCACAAACAGAACCACTTGGAGGAGTAAAATTGGCACTTGGTTTAGGGAATGATATGGCTGTTCTTGTAAATGAAGAGCTACATCCATTAGAAGAAGCTTTTAAAGTGGCTTTGTAATTACCTGCTGCAGCATACAAATGTGTTGGATTTGTTACAGAGCTGTTAGCCGTATTATCACCAAAATCCCAAGTGTATGCAATTGTTCCGCTGCCGATTGTTGATTGGTTGACAAATTCGATTGCGATGCCCTGACATTTGTTGTTGACTTTGAATTTGGCATTTGGTATCTCGTTTACTGTTATTTGAATTGAAGTGTCTTTCTTGATGCCGTATGGAAAACTGGTAGCGGTTAACTTAACAGTGAAAGTGCCTGATGTTTTGTATACATGCACAGGTTGAACAACATCACTTGTATCGCCATCACCAAATGACCAATGGCAAGTGAAATTGCCAGAGTGTATGGTGGTGTTGTTCTGGAACAAGATATCGTCTCCTTTACATACCGGAGAATTAAATGAGAAATCGGTTTTAGGTGTTGGAACTATTCTTACTTTTCTGGTTGCAGTGCTATCACATCCGGTAGATTGACTCTTAATGGCGAGATTGAACGTTAAAACACTGTCTAAATAAGCTGAAGAACCAGTAAAGCTAATTGTTCCGTTATTGCTTGAACTAGGAGGAGTGTAGGTATATGCACTTGATGGCACAGTTACACCTGATGATGTTTTTACCACTATTGATCCTACTGTCCATTGTGAAGGGAAGTTGGAATTGGTGAATCCACCGGGTGCATTAAATTGATAAACATTGGTTTTGCCAACTTCTATCATGTCAGGTTGTCCATTTTGACCTTCAAGTCCTTGGAAGGTACTGCCTTTCGTGATTTCAAAGTCACTTGGAGATTTCACAACATCAATTTGAATGGTTTGTTCGTTGTTGCTGTTGTTTTTATCACCCAAAACACTGTATACCCTCAAATCGAGGTTATTGCCATTGAGATTCGTTTTGTAAAGATCGTTTATGTTTAATGTCACGCTTTTACCAACACCCAGTCCATTCAAATCGAAAACCCTTGAAATGGTTTTGCCACCTTCGGTTTGGAATCCCAAGGTAATGGATTCGCCAGGATCAGGACCATTATTGGTCAATGTAACATCAACATCAGCAAAATGATTAGAGCACAATGGTTGAGTATTTACTACAACTTGGTCAACAGACATGTCAGTTAAGCAACCTGCATCTTTACAATACTTAACATCATCAACCCAAAACTTAGTGCCATAGAACAATGGATAAATATCCATGAAAGAAACAGCATTGGTGAAGTTTGAAAACGTTCCGGCCGAAACACCATCAACAAAGATTTCCCAGATATTGTTATCCAAATCAATGTCTATTACAACTTCAAACCATTGGTCTTGTGGGTAAGTACCCCAAACACCGCCTGCATCCCAGTAACCATAGTCCCAGAAATAGAAGTCTAGAGCCCATGAAGAACCGGTAGTAGTTCCACCCTGTAGATTGAAATATGCACCGGTGTTGGCTGCAATTTTCCACATGGATGAAAGTTTAAAATGGCCGGTAGTATGCCTGCCACCAAAAGGAAGAACCACATCCTGAGGACCTCCTCCGTTTTGTGATTCGAAATAGATGGAATTGGAGCCACTGTAAGCATCAGAATTTGAGACTTGAACGTCTTCAGAACTTCCCGGATTGTTGTTCCAGGTTGTCCAAACAGTTGATGATTGAGCAAGGTAGTCTCCATTGTTGTAGCTTTCAAAATCGTCGCTGAACGATTGGGCTTGAACTTTCGTTCCGAAGCCAAGAAAGACCAAAAACAAGGTTAATAGTAAATTATTTTTCATATAGGGTACTTTGTATACAAAATTAAACAAATACTGAGTAGAAAATTCAATTTTAACTTGTTTTTTGGTAAATGCAGAAGGCTTTTTCATGAGTCATAAACTACAGTTTGTAAAATGTGATGTTTTTTTTACTCAAAAATGTTATCGTAATTTTATTGCGTTTTATTCCTTGATTTGGATTATTGTTAAATGAATAAAATGGTTTGTTTAATTTAATTAGCAAATCTAAAGTCAAAAAAAAAAGTCCTCCGAAGAGGACTTTTTGAGTAATTAATCTAACAATATGAATGGATCAATTTGTAACTGTGATTTTGATGGTACTGGTTACACCATTTATGGTAACTTTCACCAAATAAATGCCTCTGGCATTCTCACTGAGATTGATGATGGTAGTTCCATTGTCACTTGTTTTGCTCAGAATTTTAACACCTAAAACATTGAATACCTCAACTTGCATAGCAGATTGATTGGCATTGCTTACAGTAAATGTACCGTTGTTTGGATTAGGGAAAATACTGATTCCATTGTTATTCAGAACAGATTGGATATCTGTAGTCGCACTGTATTTTTTAGTCAGCTCACATTCACATCCTGCTGCATTCGTTGCTTTCATTGTAACATTGAAGTTGCCGGTATATGAGTATTTGTAATTTGGATTTACATTAGATGATGAACCACCTTCACCAAAGAACCACTCATAACTGGTGTAATTGCTGTTGGTTGGAGTGAAACTGGTGTTTAAGAAGCCTAAATCTTTAATGTTAAAATCACAAATAGGTGATTCACTTACTGTTAGTATTTTACTTACAGTATCACTGCAGCCACCATTGTATGAAGCAACCAAAGAAACCGTGTAAGTGGTAGTGGTTGACGGTGAGTAGATTTTAATTGGTGCAGACAAGTTGCTGAATACACCGTCACCAAAATCCCAATTGTAGAGGATATTCGCCCTGTCTCCAGTTGATAAGTTGACAAAGCTGGCATTTTCACCTGAGCAAATGTCTTTAACATCGAATGATGCTTTAGGCTGAATCAATACATTGAAGTTTTTAGTGATGAAATCAGTACAGCCGTTGGTATAGGTTGCAGTTAATTTGGCTGTAAATGGACCTTCATAAGGCCAGCTTCTT
>DASWYG010000066.1:0-14910 GCA_036405075.1 Bacteroidia bacterium
GTATTGGCTTTTCTCAACAAACGGTAATTGAAACCATAAGAGACAAAAAATCCTGTTTTCTTTTTTGCATAAAAAGTATATGCCGTATTAAATGAAATGCCAATGGTTTTAAAACTTTGATTCACTTGATTGTGTTTGGTGCCACCAATGAACAAACTGGCTGTGTCATGCACTCTGCTTGCATATTCAGAAGGTAAAGATGTATTGAAACCAGGCTTAAACACTTTGAAATAAGTGGTATCATGCACATCTCCCATAGAAAATCGCTGTTGCATTTGTGAATAATTCAGTCCCAAAGAAAGGTTCCATTTGCCCAATTGCTTACCCAGTTTTAAAGACATCTCTTGACCTTTACCCTTTGGCAATTTCATCAATTGTGGATCGATGGACAATTGACCCAAATATGCCCCATAAGACAGTACAAGAAAATAGAGTTTGTCCTTTTTCAATCGTATTGGGGAATGATTCACTTTAAGCAATTTCATTTTATCTGCACTTGAGCTTAAATCAAATTGCTTAAGAGAAAAATCAGTTAATAATAAAGTGAGACTTCCAGCTTCATGGTTTATGGGGGAGATTGAACCATTTTCAAAGGAGGGAATTAAATCCCTGATATATGAGCTTGACCTACTTACTTTCAAATGGTCACTGATGACCATGGCTGGAACAGTTCTTTTTTGAAGTGGCTTTTTTCTCAATTGATTTGAAACTTCTGCATAGGTATTTTTCAAATTTTCTGACTTATCACCAATGTTTTCATACCGTTCAGAAACATTTGATGGCTTATTTAACGGGATCGTTTCCTTTGCAGGTTGGGTGATTTTAGGACCACTTAATGAACCGTTTTTAGTCTCACTTATATTAACCTTGTTTTGAGAAAGCTGCTGCAATTTATAGGTAAGAAACGCAGAGCCAATCAACAAAACAAATATCGAAATACCCCAAGACTTTATCCATGCAAAACGTTTTTTCTTGCTTGGGTAAACAGGAATATGAACGGCGATATTCTCCCATGCACCCGGTTTAAGGGGTAACTCGAATTTCTCGACCATATCTTTTAAATTCTCATTATCCTTCATACCCCAATCCCTGTTTTTTGCTTGAGCATTAATGCCAGTTGCTTTCTCGCTCTAAACACATAAGAGCGCACACTCGACTCTTCTATTTCCAATTGTTTGGCTATTTCTTGATAAGTATAACCATCTATTGCAAACATGTTCAGCACCATTTTAAGCGTATCCGGCAATCTTGAAATTGAATTTAGAATGATGTCCATTTCGAGGTGATCAATAAAATGTGTATTGTCATCGGCCAATTGATCAGCCTCCTCCAATTCAGCTTTTTTAATTTTCTTTTCCTTTCTCAAATACATGAGACAATTGTTTACCATTACTTTGCTTATCCAATTTTTCAAAGGACATTCGTTTCTATAACTTTCAAGATTTTTGAATACCTTTATAAAACCATCTTGCATCAAATCGTGCGCTGTATCGTAATCGTTCACATATCTGTAACAAACAGCCAACATATATCTGGCATAGGTTTCAAACAACTCCCTTTGCGCTTTTTGGTCGTTGTTCAAACAGTCCTTTACCAGTCTTTTGTCTATATCTAGTGTTTGGCTTTTCAAGTTCTATAAGAACACGTTGAATGAAGTTTTGTTTTTGGGAAAGAGGCTTAATTTTATTGATTTCGACAAGGAAATGAATAAAATGTCCTCAGAAGTCAAGGCATTATAGTCAGCGCATTGTGCAGGTCTTCGTAAAAGTATCAACCGAAAACATCAGAACCTGCTTTTTTGGGGAAGAACATATCTCAAAATTGCTTCTGAGAGCTGTTCTTACTAATACTTACATACAATTGTTTCAAAAAATCTATTGGTTAATTCACTAAAAACACGCTTCTGACTTCTGAGGACATTCCGATTATTCTTTGATGAACTTGAGGGTGTAAACGCCTGCCTCAGTGGTTACATTTAAAATGTATACACCACTGTTGAGTTCACCAACAGAAACAAGGTCATTGTTGCCCATTTCAGCTTTTACTACCATACCATTCATGTTCATGATTTCTATTGAAGTGATGGTTTCATTTACTTTTAATTTCAATTCATTTTGAACCGGATTTGGATACACTGAAATTTGATCTGAATTTAAAATATCTGTCACAGATGTTGTGTTCAATGGCAATTGAATTACTCTTCCGGAAGCTGTTACCACAAACAATCCAAACGCAGCTCCATTGTCTTTTCCACTTGGTAAATTTGGGCTTAAAAATCCGGATGCCAATACTGTAATACCACTGTCTTTGAATGCAGATAGAGGTGCATTGTATGAAGCCACTACTGTGGAACTTCCAGCAGGCAATACACTTACAACAATGTCGCTGGAGTTTGTGGTGATGTAATCGGTATTGTCTCCAAATTCTATTCCTGTTGCCAATAAGGCGCCACTACTGCCTCCTACTCTAACATCTACAGCAGGCGCATCAGTTGAACCATGAAATATGCTTAAAGTTACTTTGTCTTTTTCCAAAGCAGAAGCAGTACCGGGCAAGCCGAACAAATCGAATGCAGCATTACTTCCATTCTCATGTTTGCTGGTATCCAATACGCCGGCAGCAATAGCTACAACTTCCAAACCTCCATACAATGAAACCTCTAAGTCATAAACACTTTGCGTGTAAGAAGTACTGTTGCCAGGAGCGATCCAAACATTGAATGCTTTATTGGCCGGAACAGTTAAATAGGGAGTTGCTGTTCTGTATGCGAAATTGTCTTTTAACAATTGAATTGAACCACTTACATCTGAATACACATCAACTGTAGAAGCCAATGCATCAGGAGAATTGTGTACAATTTGTAGTTTTGCAGTTGTTACTAAAGGCAATTCGATGACCGTGCCATCTTTTAATACCGCAAATAAACCAAATGCTTTGCCATTCAAATTGCTTGAAGGACTTAAAAAACCTGAAGCAAAAGCAACAATTGGTTCACCTGCTGCGCCTAGAGTTTTTAAAGGAGCAGAATAAGTAAACAAAGCTTCACTTGCACCCGGTAACGAAACATTGATAAAATAATCGCCGTTGCTCACAGACAAGTATGAAGTTGCTGCACCATAAGAAACATTATCGGCCAATATTGCAGGCTCAGCTGATGTTTGTCTGGTGAAAGCACTGATGTCTACCGCAGGTGCATCAGTTGAACCGTGATAAACCAACAATTTATTGTTTGTACCTGAAGCTGTATTTTCTGCATTGGCTATAACTTTCAATTCAAATGTTTTTTGTGGATTGAATCCGGACTGGAAATGCCCTTGAGCGATTAATATGAATTTGCCGTTGTTTGGCAGATTGTAACCAAAACCAATCACTGAATCGGCAATAGAGGTACTGTTTGCTCCTGCAAAAACAATTCTGATGGGTCTTTCTGCCGGTGCATTGATGAAACCTGTAGCAGTTCTGAATGCAAAATCGTCTTTCAATTTTGTAGCAGTACCGTTGTCGAGTAAATACATGTCGACGGTGTCGAGTGCAGGATCAGCACTGTTGTGAATGGCCATCACGCTGGCCGATTGAGCATTTGCTGTATATGCGAACAACAAGGCTCCGATAGTAGCTAAAATTTTGTTCATAATCTTTAATATTGAATATGACCTGATGATTCCAAAAGGGAATTTTTTGTTGCACTTTTCTTACACATTTTTCTAAAATAACGCCTAACAATCTGTATATCTGTTAATTAATTTTAAATCATACACAGTCCACACCATTTGAAAGTATCATTTCCTGTGTTCACTATTTTTTTGCATGAATATGAGACACTTACAAGTAAAATTTAAAAAACATTTTGCGCAACCGATTGGTTTCGTATATTTGCAACCGAATAGTTGCAATAATAGTAAAACAGTATGAGAAGAGATGTTTTTCAAGCCATAGCCGACCCTTCAAGGAGGGCAATTTTAAGTTTGATCGCCCTACAGTCGATGACGCCAAATGCAGTGGCCGAGCACTTTAATTCGAGCAGACAAGCTGTGTCCAAACACATCAAGATCTTAACAGAATGTCAATTGCTCCGACAAGAACAAAATGGCAGAGAAATTTACTACCATTTCAACGCCATCAAAATGAAAGAAGTATCAGATTGGTTGGCTCCATTTAAACAATTATGGGAAACCCGATTTGATCAACTCGACGAAGTATTGAACCAAATAAAATAAACCCCAATATGAAAAACCAATTAGAATTCATCAAAGATCAAAAGGAAAACTGCATCACCGTGATCAGAACCTTTAATGCGCCAGTAGACAAAGTTTGGAGGGCTTGGACTGAACCTGCTTTGCTCGACCAGTGGTGGGCACCAAGACCCTGGATGACCAAAACCAAAAGTATGGACTTTCGCGAAGGCGGCTTCTGGCTTTACAGTATGCAAGGACCAGAAGGTGAGGAACATTTTTGCAGAGCCGATTACAAGAAGATCGTAACCGGCAAAAGCTACAATGCTTTGGATGCTTTTTGTGATGAAAATGGTACGCCTACTGAATTTCCAAATATGAATTGGACCAATACCTTCATACCGAATTCGGATGGCAGCAGCACAGTGAATATCCTGATCAAATACAAAGATGCTGAAACCATGGAAAAAGTCATAGAGATGGGCTTTAAAGAAGGCTTTACCTCTGCTATGGAAAATCTTGATGAAATATTTGAAAGCACCACATCTGTCTAAACATCCGATTCCATTAATACATTTTAAAAGCTGTTATCATCCGATAGCGGCTTTTTTATTTGTTGTACTTTTATATTTGTGCCATGAAAGTCTTTAAAGCATCGGCATATCCAAATGTACTTTTAATGTATACATTGACCATGCTTCCGGTGACCATCTACACATTCGCTCACCAATTTTATTTTATCGCCTTTTTCATTTTTCTGATCTATATCACACTTATCTACATATTTAACACCATCACATACATCATCAATGAAGATACTTTAATTGTAAAAACCAGCTTTCTTTACAAGCAATCCTATAAAATCAGCAACATCAAAAGCATTACTCGTGACAAAAATGTCAATGCCCATGCATCAGGCTCTCAATTGCTGAACATCAATTGTGGAAAGCAAGGACGCATTGGTCTCTATTTGACAGAGCATCAGAATTTCACTCAGACACTTTTGGAATTGAAACCGGATATAGAACTGAAAACGAAATGATCTTGAATTTTAATCTCTGAAAGTGTAAATGAAGTACAGTGTTTTCATTGCCTCAGATTTTTCATTCAATATGATAATTCGATCGATCAAATCGTTCGGCAAATAGTAATAAACAAATTTCAATTCTCCTATGATGCTATTGTGACAAGGTCTTGAGAAACTTGAGCATTCAAAACTTCTTACCAGACTGTCTTTAACAACAGTTCTCAGTTGTATATGGCTTTCATAATTCAATACATATTGTATATGATGAGCTGTTAATTTATCGTAATCATACTCATCCCTAATCACTTTGTACAATTTGCCCTTTTTGTAATAGAAAGTGTCTTTGGCCGTAATTAAAGCTGTATCGCTAAAATTAAAGAGTTTATATACAATGTTCTTTATTGCTCCTTCTTTTGAATAGTGAATGAACTCAACTTCATCAGAAGCGCCCATTGCCAATGACTCTATCCTTCCAAGTGTATCATAGGTAATTCTATCATACGGACAATCCTTTCCGGCAGAATCAGGATTCACCATGACGCCTTCTACCCTATTTCTTTTCAAAACCTGGGCAGAATTGTTGATGTATCCTATCTTGTAAATGTTTTGAGTCAAAGCAGCATTGACAAAACAAAACAAAAAGTATAAAAGGAACTTATTTTTCATCTCCAAAAATAGATATCAAATTTAATAAGCTCCCGATATATAACCTATGAAAAAAATACAATTAATACCCAACAGAAACACCCAAACCAAAACCCATATCACTGTCATAATGGGCTCTCAAACTCACTATTCTATTAATGATGTAATGCAAGCCCAGCATGTATTCCAAATCCGTGTTCACCATGAAACTGGCCCTCATGCGTTTTGAAACCGGAATGTCTTCGCGCATCAGTTGTAACCTCACCACTCCGTCGTTGAATGCCTCTGCCTGAAACCGGATCATCATGGGTAATGTATAATTGAAACCTATGCTGAACACTGACCTTATATCCTTGGTATTGGTTTGACCAAACAAATTTTTCTCATGCTCATCCATACCCATTTTTCTGTAACGCCAATCGAAGCCAACAAAAGGCATGAACCATTGCATTCTTCCAATGTACCGTCCAAAATGGGTTTCAACTTCATAGCCATGCATGTCATTGAATCCAAGTCGCCATTCTGAGCCCAAACTCCATCTGGTGTTTTGTACCATCGCTTCACCATCAATGCCATTGGTTGCAAAATCAGTCATTACCATGGCATGAAAACAACGGTCATCGGCATACAATTTCCTTCTGGCGTAATCAGGATTTTTGATCAATGGATTAGGAGTTTGATTTTCATAAGAGAATATTCTGCCCATACCGCTCATCATGTGATACAAGATATGACAATGAAAGAACCAATCGCCTTCTGCATTGGCATAAAACTCTATGGTATCTGTTTCCATTGGCATAATGTCGAGTACATTTTTTAATGGTGCATAATTTCCTTGACCATTGAGCACTCTAAAATCATGACCGTGCAAATGCATTGGGTGCCTCATCATGGAACCGTTGTACAAAATGATGCGCAGGTTTTCACCTTTCTGCACCTTGATGTAATCGGTTTCGGAAACCACTTTGTTGTCGATGCTCCACACATACCGATTCATGTTGCCGGTAAGTTCAAATCTTAAAGTTTTAACTTCACCTTTTGGCAATTCTGTTGGAACAGTTGACCGCAACATGGCATAATTCAAAGTGACTATATCGCCCAGTTTATTTGCATTGTATCGATTGGGATCATCATCTGCCACTTTTCCAGTAATTTCATTGTACATCACCACATTCATGTCCATCTGATTCAAACTCATGTTCATGCCCATATCATCGAGGCGACCATTCATTTTCATCATGTCATTCATCATTTTCATACCTTCGAAATAGGCCAATCGGGGCAATGGCTGACTCAGTTGTTTAATGCCTTTTCCAAAATAAATGGAGCCGGATCTTGTACGATCTTCGGTTGTAACCAGAAACTCATGCGACATGCTATCAGATGGTATGGTGATCACCACATCATAGGTTTCAGAAACCGCTATGATCAATCGATCAACTTCTACAGGTTCAACATCGTTACCGTCATTGGCTACTACAGTGATCTTTCCTCCTGCATATTGCAACCAGAAATAAGATGAAGCACCTCCATTGGAAATTCTCAATCTCACTTTTTGTCCGGCTTTTAAATCCTGCATACCAATGCGCCTTACTTGCGTATCTGTTTGGCCATTGACCAAAATGGCATCGTAATAAACATCACTGACATCCATTGCCAACATGCGTTTCCATTCATTGTTCACTTTGGTTCCAAAATGTTTGGCTTGAATGGCTTCTCTGTAACTTTGAACGGCATTCTTTTTAAATGCAAACCAATCTGTCGCATTGTGCAACATTCTGTGAACATTGTCGGGGTTGTAATCGGTCCATTCACTTAACACGATTGGAATTTCAGGTAAGTCATCTATGCCTTTTCTGAAAGTCGGATCATCTGTCTTTTTTAGAAAAATCAGATTGCCATACATACCGATTTGCTCTTGCATACCTGAGTGACTGTGGTACCAATGTGTTCCATTCTGTATGACAGGAAAACGGTACACATGAGTACTATGAGGTGCTATAGGCATTTGTGTCAAATATGGCACCCCATCTTCTTTGATGGGTAAAAACACGCCATGCCAATGCAATGAGGTGGCTTCATCCATCAAATTGTGAACGTGTATTTCTGCCGTATCGCCCTGTGTGAACACAAGATCAGGCATTGGTATTTGACCATTTACAGCAATGGCCCTTTTTTGTTTTCCTGTAAAATCCACAATGGTGTCGTTGACATACAGATCAACTCTTACTACTTTTTGAGCATGTAAAGGTTGAAACAAAATGGTCAATACTGCGATCAGGAGCAACAGTTTTTTGAAAAAAATCGTTTCAATATCCATACTATTTTCTTCAATATTTTCATTTGATGGTTTCTACTGTTTTTCCGCAATTGAGCATGACATTTCCATAATATGGATTTTTAACTGTGTTTTCTTTGCTTATCCAATTGGCTCCCTGCCCGTCGTTGGCCATAGGGCAATGTTGATAATACAAAGTGACTCCTGTATGCAACTCCACAACAAAATCGTGAAAACTTACCGACAATTCATCGAAATGACTTCTTTGAGTTTCTATGCTTTTGGCTTCTGATATGGCTTTGGTTTTAGATTTCATTTCTTTAACCTGGTTGAGCCACACAGTTGCCGCTTTTTCCGACAATTCATCCGTTTTCACAGCCTCAATTTTCATCAACAATTGCGTGGCTGCTGCAGCTGCTGCCTTTGAATCTGTTTTTACCAAGGCATCTTTCACTGCGATGTAGGCATCAATGAGTTCGGCCACATGATCGACTTTTAAGGACTCTGCTTTTTTAACTGTGGTATCCTGAGTATTCTCTTCCTTTACAAGCACGGCTCCCGGTTTGTTGCGTTTGTATTGACAGCACTCTGGTAATGCTTTATAAGCTTGATCCGGCGCTAAATACGATTCGTTGTCGTAACCGCTTAAAGCAATTTTCTTCAGCACAAGATCCGGATTCACGGATGTGCTATCGTAGGTGATACTTGCAAGTTTTTTATCTACATCCCAAACTGTTTGATATTGTTTTGATGATGTTCCTGCTTCTTCAATTGTTTTCTTGCACATGTCGCAGTTGCCATTTACTTTTTTAACAACAGTTTTGGCATGCTTAACTTGCGAATGACAAGCTGTAAAACCAAAAAATGGCAACAGCATGATGATGATGGATTTTATTTTCATGAGAGATTTTATTTATTGATTGTCCAATGGTTCTATTTTGAAACCTAAATTTTCTACAACCTCAATGACGCGTTCCTGGTCTATGTTTTCATTGAGAATGGTTAACGGTTTTTTAGGATTTAAGATATCGACTTGCCAATTGTTTTCACCTACCAGTGAATTGAGTTGGTCTTTAACTTTTGCTACACAGCCTGAGCAATTGATATTGGTTTTAAAAATTTGATTTTTCATTATATGAATTAACTGATACAAAGTTATTTATGTTATGAGGTTTCGGATTTATACAATTTTGGAATTGATTTACACAATCTTGATCACTTCGATTTCCATCGTTTCAATCTCAAACTGTTTGAAAGAACCGACAATGAACTCAAAGCCATGGCAGCGCCTGCAATCATTGGGTTCAACAGAAAGCCATTGAAAGGATAAAGTACGCCTGCTGCAATGGGTATGCCGATCAGGTTGTAAATGAATGCCCAAAACAAATTCTGTTGAATGGTCAAGTATGTGCGCTTCGACAATTGAATGGCACTTACAATTTTATTAAGATCTGAAGACACAATGGTCATTTTTGCAACATCCATGGCAATATCACTGCCTTTTCCCATTGCAATGCTAACATCGGCCATTGCCAGAGCATTGCTGTCGTTGATGCCATCTCCAACCATTGCCACCACTTTGCCCTTGCTTTGAAGTTCTTTGATGTACTCAGCTTTTTGAGCAGGTAATACGCCGGATTTAAAATATTTGATGCCAACTGTCTTTGCCATCACTTCTGCAGTTGCTTGAACATCACCTGTGAGCATGTGCACTTCTATTCCCATTTGATGCAATTTCTCTATGGCCTTAATTGAACCTGATTTAATTGTATCTGCTATGGCAAATGCTGCTAATAATTGGCTGTCTGCTCCAAAAAACACAAGTGTCATTGCCTGAGCCTGCCATTGTTGAATGGTTGACTTTAGTTCCTCAGGCAATTCAATTCCATTTTCAATTAAAAACAATTCATTTCCTACCAAATATTTCACATGGTTAAATACGGCTTCTACACCTTTTCCGGTAATACTTTTATAACTGTCTGAGGCTAGTTGTTCTCCTTCTCCTATGTGTGCAACCAAAGCACTCGCCAATGGGTGTTCTGACATAAGCTCTATTGAACGCAATACATTTTTATTTTGAACTGTGTCATTCAACCACCATTCGTACTGAACATTTGGTTTACCTTCGGTAATTGTACCTGTCTTATCCAACACCATGACTTCTATACTACCTGATTTTTCAAGTGCCTCGGCGTCTTTTATCAAGATTCCGTTTTCAGCTCCTTTTCCAATACCGGCCATAATGGCTGTGGGTGTTGCAAGTCCTAAGGCACAAGGGCAGGCAATAACCAGCACTGTTACCATGTTCATCAATCCTATCGTAAATCCTTGTTCACCTCCAAAAATTGCCCAAAGAATTAAAGTCAACAACGCTATGACCATCACTACCGGAACAAAAACGCCTGCGATCTTATCGGCCAATTTTTGAACCGTGGGCTTACTGCCTTGTGCTTCTTTAACCAATTCAATGATTTGGGCCAACATGGTTTGTGAACCTACTTTTTCAGCTTTGAACTTAAAACTGCCTTTTTGATTGATGCTGCCTGCAAACACTTTTATACCTTTGGTCTTCAATACTGCCAATGGTTCTCCGCTGATCATGCTTTCATCTACATACGATTCTCCTTCTGTTACCGATCCATCCACTGCTATCTTTTCTCCGGGTTTTACCCATACCACATCATCTATCTGTACTTCTGAAACGGGTATTTCCTTTGCTTCATTGCCACCCCTTTGAATCCATACCGTTTTAGGTTGTAGTCCCATCAGCTTTTTAATGGCTGATGAAGTATTGTCTTTGGCTTTTTCTTCCAATAATTTTCCAATAAGAATGAATGCAATGACCACTGATGAGGCTTCAAAATAAACATGTGCATGCAACCCTTTTGAATGCCAAAATGAAGGAAATAATGTATTGAACACACTGAACACATAAGCTACTCCTGTGCTCAATGCCACCAATGTATCCATATTGGCATTGCGGTGCCTGGCCAACTTGATGGCATTGGTAAAAAACTGCCTGCCAAACACAAATACCACCGGGGTGCTGAACAACCACATGATGTAGTTGCCATAAGGCATGTCCATAAAAAACATCCCAATGATGAAGACCGGCAAAGTAAACAAAACTGCTAATCTGGCTTTCTGTTTCAGTTTCTCTGAATTGCTTTTTTTCAATTCCTCCAACTCATCTTTACCTTCTTCAGATTCATTGATCATCAAATCATATCCTATACTTTGCAAGGCCGATTTCATTTCTGCTGGACCGATCAATGCAGGCACGTACTCCACATAAACATTGGCATTGGCATAATTGACTTCTGCCGACACTACTCCTGTCTGACTTTGAAGCATGGACTCAGTGCTCACTGCACACGAAGCGCAAGTCATATTTAATACCGGGAATGTTTTTTTAATGGTACTGACATTATAGCCATTGTCTCTGATTTGCTTAATTGCATTCATGATGGCTTCATTGCTATTGACCTCAATCATTGCTCTTGAATTATTGAGTTCTACTTTATGTGTGAGTACTCCTTTTGTGTTTTCTAAGGCTTTATCGACTATAAGCGCACAATGTTCGCTTTCAACTCCTTCGAGAGGTAAGTATATTTTATTGTCATTTGAGTTCTTCATTTTCGATCATTTGATGATGCAAAGTTAGTTCTCACCTGTGCTCTTAATTTTACACAATTACTGATTCACATTACATGATTTTGGGACCATAAATAACAACATTTAAGTCTATTAAATAACCATTACAGGCATCCATTCCTGTGAACTAAATTTCATAGATGGAACAGCCTAAATAAGTTTTGTACTTTATACCTTATCCAAAGGTTTTCGTTTATTGGCTCCTACTTTTTTGAAATGAGAAGGTGTCAGTCCGGTCACTTTTTTAAATTGATTGGAAAGGTGTGCCACACTGCTGTAACCCAATTGATCGGCAATCTCACTCAGAGTTAACTCATCGTAGATGATCAGCTCCTTTGCTTTTTCAATTTTCTGACTGATGGCATATTTCTCTATGGTGGTACCTTCAACATCTGAAAACAAATTGCTCAAATAGCTGTAATCCCTGTTCAATTGATCGGCTAATACATCCGACAAATTGTGCAATCGATCTTGTTGCGCATGATGCACTTGCCCAATGATGATGTTTTTGATCTTTTCAATGATCTTCTGCTTTTGGTCGTCTAACAATTCAAAACCAATAGATTCCAGTTGATTTCTGAGTTGTAACAAAGCAGCTGCATCCAGTTCATTTTCCAATTCCATTTCGCCCATACTCAGCGAAGAAACCTTCAAACCCATTTCTGTTGATAGCTGTTTTACAGCCATTACACAACGGTTACATACCATATTTTTGATGTAATATTTCAAGATTGGAAAGGTTAAAGATCAGATTTGTAGTAGCAAATATAAATCAATTTGAATCAATTCACCGATTTTGGCGCTAACTCTATTTCAGACATCAATAATCATCCAAATCCAGTTTCTTGATCCTTGCAAGTACTGCACCTTTTGATCGACCAAAATAAGAGGCCAATTCCGACAATTCAATTCCATCACCGTACATAATGGCCAACTCATCGTCTTGTGTCCTGCTCCATGGCTGATAAGAAGCTTGCCCCCGCTCAGATACTTTGCTTTGCTTGGGATATGATTTTTTCTTGAAACTTGTTTTTGTTTTTTCGATAGAATTCAATTTGAAAGGTAATTTCTCTTTACTTTCTATTGGAATAATGCCATTGCCGGTTGCCACACCTTTTGGCAACAACGCAGATGGTATGCGCAGCACATTTCTTGTTCGCGTAACAGCCACATACAACAAGTTGATTTCTTCATTGAGTTTCACCATATCCAATTCGTCTTCATATTTCTTTTCAAGCAACTTTTCAATGGCTTCTTCACTGATGAAATCATCCACCAATTCGACCTCATCATACTCCATACCTTTGCATCTGTGCACGGTAGAAAATATCATTGAGGCGTCTTCTTTTCTATCTCCTTCAACATGTTTTTCTTTGATGTTGTTCAAAATCTCGGGAATACTGTCACCGTATTCATCCACAATTTCCAGCATCATACCAAGTTGCATGTCTTCGGTTTGTTTGACATACTCTTCCAATTCAAACAGATCGCGCATACCCGCAATCATTTTATCTCTGATCAAATGGTGTTTGCCATTAGACAAATTGAGCACATCGTACAAGGAAGTTCCATCATCGGCATAAGTGTATGAATGAATACTGCCTTCGAAATAAATCTTTCCTTTGTTGCGATAGTCGGAAACATAGTCGATGGCTCTCAACAACAAACCCAAATTACTGCGTGCAATGATGGCTTTACCATGACCACCCATTCCATTGCCTTTACCTGAAATTGTCACAAATTCGTGCGAAAACAACATGGATTTCAAATCAAGAATTCTAGTGGCCAATTCGGCAATATTGGCTTTGAATCTAAAACTATTTGATAAATAGAACTCAGGATAATTGGCACTTTGCAGAGAATTGACCGCATATCGCCAGGCATAGATCTGTTGGTGTTTATCTCCAACGATCACTTTACATGCTTTTTGTTTGAAAAACACATCCATCATTGCCGGAGAAGCGTCCTGACCTTCATCAAACAAAATATAATCGTAATGCAACTGAGGCGATTTCAATTGAAATTTCTTAAGATAAAAATCGTGGGTGATTTCAATTTCAGCTTTATCCATTTTTGCCAAAATCAATCGCGTATTGTGAAGGATTTCGCTGTGGAAACGACTTACAAATTCTTTAGCATTATCATCTTTAATGGTAGAAAGATAATCCAGCTCAGTCACTTTGGCTTTATCGCTGTTACAAAAAAACGAAATGTATTTGAGGACATGGCTGGCTATGATGAAAATCGTGAGTTTATCGCCTGCGTGCTCAAATTTGAGGAGTTCAGCTATTTCATTGGTTTTGTATCCCTGACTTCGAACACGATAATTGCTGTTCATTACCACATGTTTAAATGCCAAAGAATGCGCTGTTTCAACTGTTACATGATATTGTTTCTGCTCATTGAATTTCTTTTGTGCATCCAATTTCACCGATCGATTGAATGCCAGATACAATATGCTTTTGCCTTTGGGGCGTGATTTAGCATACTCTATAACTGTGGTGGTTTTACCCGATCCGGCAACTGCATTGATCTTTAAATTTCCATTTGAATGAATGATCCTCTCCTGCTCCTCTGTCAACTTCATAATCAAATGCAAAGATAAGGCGACCATTTATTGTCAATCAAATTTCAATCAGCATTTTCATCCACATTACTCTGTCAACCATAAAACTACAACAATAATTTAGCTGTTAAATTCAGCACATTGATTCTCCGGCATAACTTTAAAAATTGCTTTTAAGTTAAGTTCTTGAATACTCAAGACAACTAAATAAAAGTGCGTTTAACCCTTATTTTATAAATGTGCCGAACAAAGAAGTATCCTTAAGAACAGGCAACAAAATACCTCCATTATAAAACATGTGAGCACTGAAGCAAACTATCCCATCCTCCTCAACTATTTTGGGTGTCAAACTCATTGTAGTTGCCTTATCAGCAGCATCAAATTTAAGGTAAACAACTTCTTGCTTCTCATTGAAATAGTACAAATGAAAAACGCCATTTTCAACACTTGCCGCACTCGATTGTGACAAACCTCTATAACCTCGTATGAATGTATTCCTAAGATAGGCATAAGAATGGGTAATGTTGTAATTAGAATCCAAGAACAAAACGGTTATGAAGCCATTAGC
>DASWYG010000067.1:0-17109 GCA_036405075.1 Bacteroidia bacterium
GGTATTGGTAATGGAATCTACTTTAAAAGTGCTTCTCATTTGTTCAGTACCAAAATTGATGGTTGCAAATGAATTGACAAAAGAATAATTGGCGGCTCCTCTAAGACCATTGAACAGTGAAGTGCGATTGTAATTGCCAAATTCGACCCTCAAATTCTGAAATTTTCCCACATCGAGTCCGGCGCTAAAAGTTGAAACCAATTCAGAAGAAGAATTTGGCACATTGTTGCTGTTCGACAATTGACGGTTCCACACACGATTGAATTCAACTGCCCTGTATCTTTCAACATACTGAAAATTTTTGCTGATGTATTCCACTTTTAAACCGGAATTCAATTTCAATTTTTCATTGAGTTTAAAGTTTTTTCTATTGGCACTAAAAAAAAGTCCCAATCCATCGTCATTGTATTTTTGGATGCTGCTGTATGTGTTCTTATCGTAATTGGTATAAGCGCCTTCCACTTTCACTTCCATATCTTTTGAAGGATTGTATCCAATTCCCAATGTGAGCATTTGAAGTTTTTTGGGAGCAACTAGGTTCACATAAGGTTCATAATTACCTTGGGGTATACCGTTGATTGGTTCTACCCAGGCAAATACCCTCCCATTTGCCGAGGATGAAATTTGTATGTAATTACCTCTTCTATCACCAACCAATGAAAATGACACAGTATAAAAAATTGTATCCGATTCGGGTTCATTGGCAAACAAGTAAATGGTATTTCCGGAAGAGTCAATTTTCCTATAATTCACCCTACCCGATTGAAACTTATTGTATTTCACCTCATTGTTAAAAATAGCAGGGTCATCTCCAATGTTTTCCAATATGTTTCGAATGGATGATGAAGAAGTTGTGTCCGTAGGTTGAAGTTTATTGTCTTGTTCTGTAAAGTAATGCACTTTGCCAGTCCATGCGCCCTTGCTGATCTTTTCACTCAGTGTAAATACAGATCTATTGTAATTGCGATCGCTGTACTGAAATTCAACAACAATACGATTGAATTGATTGATGAGTCGTTTGGGCATGAAAGTTATTTCACCCGTATTGTAATCAATGACATAATCGTTTTGCTGACCTCTTTCCAATTTTTCTCCATCCAAATAAACAGATTCTGTTGCAGAAATGACAATGATGTTCAATTCATTGT
The DNA here is from genome assembly GCA_036405075.1 of Bacteroidia bacterium. GTDB lineage: Bacteria > Bacteroidota > Bacteroidia > NS11-12g > UBA955 > JABMMZ01. The sequence goes on from DASWYG010000067.1 coordinate 1,149, forward strand.
TGGCACCTTGTAAGCGGTAAGGTCCTTGATTGCCTTCTGTGCCTTGAATCTCATTCCTAACAAATTTACCTCTGGATATTGCTCCATCAGCATGAAAATGATGCCGGATCTTTGAACCATCTACCAAATCAAATTGAACACCTCTTGATTTTTTATAATACCTCATGAAGTAATTATCAGGGGTAGTGGTCATTAAAAAATCTCCGACCGTCAAAGCACTGCTGTCTTTGATGATGGAGATGAAAACTCTGTCGAAATCTTGAATTTGCTGAGTATTGCCTTGAGGTTGAATGGGATTGTTTTCATCGCTTATAGCAGCAATCATTGAAATCCCTTTCCCCAATTTTCCATTGATCTGCAGGTTCAAACTGCTGTTGATGACAAGGTCCTGATTGTTGCCAAAGCCCAAACCTCTGGCCAAATTACCATTTGCATTCAACCCTTCATCGAACAAGGTTCTGGATGTATTTTGACTGCTCGAATAATTGTAATAATACCGCGGAGTTGACGAAAATACCGGCTCTATCAACGACTCAGTTTTATGGTAAAAATTGGATTGAGGTATAACCGGAATGACCCTGTAGGTGAGTGAAACTGTTTTACCAATCAAATTGGAGTCGACCAAAAGCCAATGCTTGCTGTAATCGATCGAATAGCCTTGAGTTAAAACTTGTCCATTGAGGCTAAGTACAAGCGATCCTCTAATGATGGGAAATGAATCAATAAGTGTTGTATCGCTGAGTAACTGTGTCTTAGTTCTCAAATTACCTGCAGGCATTTGAGAGTAGGCTTCCAAACACAAGAAAACCAATAAGCATAACCATATCTTTTTTAAGATTTCGATGATGTGTCGTTTTTAACCAATGGGAGTACAACGAAAAATGTAGTGCCTTTATTGACTTCGCTTAAAAATGTGATTTCCCCATTAACTTGTTCAACTATTTTGCGACAAATAGCCAGTCCCAATCCCATACCGGAATTTTTAGTGCTAAAACTAGGGTGAAATATCTTGTCTTTTAATTCTTCTTCTATTCCTTTTCCATTGTCTTCAAAACTCACCGTTACATTGTATTCATCCATTTCAATTTTCACCACGATGCGACAAGATTCATTTTCCTTGGCAGCCTGAGAAGCATTTTTTAAAATATTGGTGAATACCCTCTGCATCTGACTATTGTCTATGTATACAGGTATTTGCTGATGTTCTGTTTCAAAAATGATCTCGAGATCATTTTGAGCTCTGAACAGAGTGATACAGGATTGAAGTGTATCATACAAATTACACGTTTCGAGAACAGCCATAGGCATTTTGGCAAATGAAGAAAATTCTTCAGCCATCTTACTGAGTTGATCTATTTGTTCGATGAGTATTTTACTGATGTTGTTGACCTTTTCCTTTAATCCCTCATCATCCCGGTTGATGGACATTTGAAGGTGTTGAAGGTGCAATTTCATTGGCGTCAGTGGATTTTTAATTTCATGTGCCACTTGTTTGGCCATTTCTTTCCAGGCCCCTTCCCTTTCACTTTGTGCCAACAAGTCGGTACTGACTTCCAATTTGTTGAGCATGACATTGTATTGTTCAACCAATTGACCAATTTCATCGTTTTGCGACCAAGAAATACTTTTGTTGTGTTCCCCCAATCGAATTCGGGCCAAACTGTCTATCATCAACTTGAGCGGTTTCACCAAACTGCGTCCGATATAGGATGAGATCAACAGTGATATCATCAACAACAGGGTTGAAATGTTAAGCAAACTGCCAAGATAATTTGAAAATTCTTTCTTTAAATCCAAAGATTTTGAGAAATATGGTAAATGGATATACCCTATCAGGTTTCTATTTTCATCGAACAATGACGTATAATAGGATTGGTAAACCAGGTTGCCTATTTTTTCGACTTGCTTAATGCTGTACTGTTTCTTCTCAATCAGTTCGTAATGCGCCAAAGGGTGTATATATGGAGAGAACCATCCTTCATAGTATATTCTGTTGTTGGCCGTTTGATATAAAGTACCATCTTTTAAATAGATATTGATATCGACCTCATAAGTACCGGCAAGATGTTTAATTAAATTCTGGATTGGTCTTTGGTCTTTTTTCTGATAACCCATTTCCATTTCAGTTAATATCTGAGACATCTTCTTATCCAGGTTATCATTTTGAGTTTCACGGAAACTTCTATTCACATTTTGAACCGTAAAATAGATGACCACCGAGCAAATAAGTATGGAGATGAGCAGGAACGAAAGTCTGATCTTGGTTTCAAGGTATAGTTTGTTGATGTTGATGACCCTCAGGTAATTCATGATCACCAAATGCAATTTGGTCATAAATGGATTGAATTTGAACAACCCAACGATAAAGATCAATGAATAAATAAAGGCATAAATGATGATGATGATGCCTGTAAAATAGAGTAGTATAAAAGTAAATTCAGTGAATTTCTTGTTCCATGTATCGGCTTTTAATGAGACAATGATGAAGGTTTCCTCATCTATTTTCTTAAACAATTGAGAATAGCCATTTTGTTCAAAGAAAGAAACATCTTCAAGTGTCTTGTATTGAATGTTATCAGAAAGTTTAAAAGGATAAGCGCCTAAACCTTTCACCAATTCATTTCTTTGATAGATGGCATAAGAGTATTGATTTTCAGTTAAGTGATTCTGATCGATCTTACTGAAAAAATAGTCGAGATTATACAAATCGCTTTTTACCTTAGGCACCAGCATGATGAAAACATAACCCAATGTTTTGACCCCCGGACAAATTTCATACTTGGCCAGATAGCCTCCTAGATAATGAAGATCCTTGATGTATAAGAAATAGTTGGTTATGGTTTTATTGGTGGACTTGTTATAAATTGAATTGACATTTTCGAAAGTCAGTTTATTAGAGGTGATATCATTTCCACTGCTGTCATAACGCATGATATCTATGTCGAAGTTCTTTATGAACGAATTGAAAAATGTGAATTTGTAATTGAGTTCGAGTTCATTGTAATCATTGCCACTATAATAATAAAATGAATCGAAGGCCGAGGAGCCGACCATTTCTTTTTCTACATTGAGCAAACGAATCTCATTGTCTATATCCTCTTTGGCAATTAATTTATTGGCAAACAACTTGCGGTGTTCTTTTTCTTTAAATGAGTTCAATTGTTCAAATTGCACCGATAAGAATCCGGCAGATATGAGAGCAAAAGCCGCAAGGTGTCTGAAATGCAATTGAACCGGAAAGAACATGACGGGCGCCCAAAGCAAACCAAAGGCTGAGAAACAGATGAGCAGAAATCCGTTTTCATTGTCAATTGAATAAGCCCAAATCATCAATACAACACAAATGATCAAATGGAACTTTAAAAACAATGATTGATTGGTACTGTGTCGGGTAAAACCTGCCAGTATTCTTGAAACCAAAACCAACATCAGAAACATGATGAACACTGTGAACATGCCAAGCATGGAGTATTGATTGATATTGGCCAGTGTTTTGAAATCGTAGTTGATTTGAGAATTGAGAATGTATACGGGCAATACTTTCAAAAACAAAACATAGGATATTGCCCAAAACAAAACCGAAACTATGAATACAGTTAATTTACCCGGTTTTTCTTTGCTTCCAAAATAAGGAATAGATTGCTGTATCAGTAAGAGTATGCCCAGTACCGACATTGAAAGTAGGATGCTATGCCCCAATGATGGCACCAATTCACTGTATGCCGCCAACTCAGGAAAGAACAAAGAAGAAGTTGATTTGTGTTTTAATAAAACATCTGCAAACGCCAGTAGATTAAAACCCGCCAGGTACGCAGATACAAAAATGATGAACAATCTGACATTGAAGTTTCCTGATTTGAGTGATAACAAAAATGCAAGCACCAAAAAGAAAAGTGAAGCAATGAAATATATGTACTCCACCATTTCATTGAGTTTCTTTTGAGAATAGGATTTTGCATCTACTTCCGGAACTTGAGGCATGATGGCGTAACCACTGATGTCCTTTTTGTATTCCAGTTTCTGAGGCACCAATTGAATGCCTTGCAATTTTATGTCTGAAGCAAACCGGTTTACAAAGTATTCATTGTTAAATGGATATTGCTCAAAAAACCTGTAATAGCAGTAAAGGTCGTATTCACCTGCTTTAATAGAGAGCATTTGGTACCAACCATTGTCATTTCTTAAATAAACAGGTTCGGGAATGGTAGGTACTTTAAAATTAAAAGGATGTATTTGATTGTCTGACCAAAAGACAAGGCATTGATGTTTATAGGCAAAAACAGCAACATTATTGGATTTCAGTTCGCGATACAGATCACAATTGACATCAAACTTAGAAACCATTTGAATGATCTCAGGGTTTCGCAAAGTGTTTTTTTGAAATTCTGCTTTTCTGTTCAGCTTGCGCTTGAGGTAACCATTGGCATCTCTAAAAGAGAAAGCATTTTTCAGAGAAGTGTTTTCAATGACTATCCCACTTAAGAAAGTGAGACCAAACAATATGGTGAAAACGAGTTTTCTCAAATCAATAGAATGCTTTTTTGAGCAAATGATTTCTAACGTAGTCGTTTACTCCTTCGTTGATGTCTGCGAATTTTGCTGTATATCCTATGGATTTCAATTTATTCATATCCGCTTCGGTGAAGTATTGGTATTTGTCTCTGATGTCTTCAGGAGTATCAATGAATTCAATGGTTTCTGCTTTATCCATAGAACGAAAAACAGCTTGAGCCAGTTCTTTAAATGTATGGGCTTTACCGCTACCTAAGTTATAAATTCCACTGTTCTTTCTGTTGATCATCAGAAAAAACAAAACATCAACAACATCCTTCACATAAACAAAATCCCTTTTCTGTTCGCCATCCTTGTAATCGGGATGATGAGATCGAAACAGTTTTAAACTGCCGTATTTATTGATTTGGTTAAAGGCATGATACACCACTGAAGCCATTCGTTCCTTATGATACTCGTTGGGACCATAAACATTAAAAAACTTGAGTCCGGCCCAGAAATATGGTTTTTCAGGATTATCAAGTGCCCAGAGATCAAATTCCAATTTACTTTGACCATAAGGATTGAGTGGTTTAAGTTTTGACATTGAGATCAGGTCTTCTGTAAATCCCCACTCGCCCATGCCATAGGTAGCGGCGCTACTTGCGTATACAAGAGGAATACCTTCTTTGACACAGAGTTCCCATAATTTTTTCGAATAGTCGACATTCAATGTTTTTAGGATATCGTAATTGAATTCAGTGGTATCTGTTCTTGCACCTATGTGAAAAATGAATTGAATTCTATTGCCTTTACCTTCTACCCAATTAAAGAAGTCATTTCTGTCCACCAGTTCTGAATAATGAAGGTGCTTCCAATTATTTTCTTTTTCTGCTTTAGTGAAATCATCTACAAGGATCAAATCATTGTAAGATTCGTTGTTCAATTTAGACACTAGGCAAGAGCCTATAAAACCCGCGGCACCGGTAATAACAATCATATTTTGTGAAGTTAACAAAATTAATCAATTCTTGTGTATCTTCAAAATTGAGGAATATCACACCATATTAACACAAAACACTCATAATCAAGCACTAATGCAGCAACCACTCCTATTTTATACACAATGTGAAGAAAGTCGTTTACCTCAAAGTTGATGTATATTCTGAATGATTTATTTTATTAGGAAAAATGAATGAAGTAACTTTGCCGCAATTTATCACCAATGTCCGCACCCGTTTTATTTGTCACCCGAAGAGCTCATTTCAATGCTGCACATAAATTGTACAATCCATCCTGGACCAAAGAAGAAAATGAAGCTTGTTTTGGAAAATGCGCCAATGAGTATTGGCATGGACACAATTTTGATCTGTATGTAACGGTGAAGGGACGACCTTCTCCGGATACAGGATTTGTCATCGACTTAAAAAAACTTAAAGTCATCATTGAAAAAGAAGTCGTTGATCATTTGGACCATAAGAATCTAAATTTGGATGTCCCTTTTTTGAAAGGTATTTTACCTTCTGTCGAAAACATTGCGATCGTAATTTGGGATCGTTTGGTGCCGCATTTACCTGAAGGTGTAAAACTGCATAAGATCTATTTGGTTGAGACAGTTAATAATTCGGTTGAATATTACGGGCCAGATACTCCATTTTAATGGACAAAGCACAATTTAGCGTTTCCATCATTTCATTTATTATCATCATCTTTGTACTGTGCTGAAATTCTGGCAGAAATACAGGTATTGGATCATTGGATTATCGGTTATCACTTGGATGACTGTGTTTGACAGCAACAATTTCATTGAATTGGTGAAGTTGAGAATGGAGGTTGCTGATCTTGAACAAAAAAGAAATTATTACAAATCAGAAATCATCAATGTCAGAAAAGCTGAACAAGAACTGTTCAGCAACAACAGAAACTTGGAGAAGTTTGCGAGAGAAAAATATTTGATGAAAAAAGAAAACGAGGACCTTTACATCCTCGTTTCTGAAAAATGATCTTTGCTTAAAATTCTATTTTAATATTTCTATCACTTTAATTTGTTGATGTCATTGTCAATTTTGGGAATTGTATTTAAATATGCCCATACTGCTGATGCTTCTTCATCGGTCATTTGAGCATAAGGCAACATGGGTTTCCGGTTGGCATCTTTTTTAGGTCGGATACCTGTTTTTACTGCTTTAATAAAATCAGCTTCATTCCATCCGCCTAAACCGGTTGGATCCATGGTCAGATTGCATGAGTAGAATACATTTCCCTTTTCATCTTTAAAAGGATTACCGCCACCAAAATACCCTTTTGATTTCTCGGGTTCGAGGTAATCATTGGTTTGAAAATTCTCACTGTGGCAACTGAAACATTCGAATTTTGCCAAAGCTATATATTTGCCAAAAGCAATTTTATCCTCTTTTGAAGGTGGGTTAATCGGATCTTTGGGATAAGGAAATGGCTTAAATGCGACCCGGCACAAAAATTTGGTTAAAAAGTTGGGTTTAGATGGAATTGAAGGATTATTGGATGGCTGCACCATTGGATGATCCGATCTTAAAAAAGCAATGATACTTTGTAAATCATCATCAGATAAATGGGGCAATTTGGGCATATAAGGCGGTGAATATTGACCATTCTTTTTAATTCCTGTTCTGATCAGGTATGCCAATTCTCCATCCGTGTACTCATTGATACCAAACTTGGGATGTTGTGTGATATTGGGTGCATAAATTTCTCCAAAATCATTGGCATCAACTACCCTGCCACCACCCAATTTACCATCTTCAGACTGATGACAACTCACACATAGCATAGAAGCTATACGAGCGCCCTCTTCTACATGAGCACTGTCTACTGTAATATCCATTTCAGGTGCTTTGTTTTCATAAGAAGGTATTGGCGAAAAATAAATGTAGCTGCCTATAATGACCACCAATACGACAACCGTTGTGACGGTATACTTGAGGAATTTTAAAAATGATTTCATACGCTGTTGGTTTTATTGTTTGTTAGTAGTAATCGCAATTATTTGAATTTCAATTATCCATGGTCAAATATCAATTCTATAATAGTTTAGTTTGTTTCAGATTCTTCAATAATATCAACGAATGTTTGAATAAACAAAATAAAGAACCTGTCACAACTATAAACATCTAATTATCAGATAATTAAAATTAAAATCGATGGCATTTCAATTCACTACAATCAAAGTCAGATGTTCTTTGGAAATCTTACCATCTGCATATCTCAATTCAATCAATAGTATATAAATTCCAGTATTGGGTATCTGATTATTTTCATCAGTTCCATCCCAGCTGAATTGTCCATTATTACCAATTGTCTTGTGATTGAGTATTGACTTGATCATTTGACCTGACAAGTCATACACTTCGGCTGTGCATACAACATCTGCAGCATTCAAATTGTATTGTATGACACATAAATCATTGTTGCCATCTGAATTGGGTGAGATGATCTTGTTGCTCACAGTAATGGGACTTTCAAGTTTTATTTCATGTATGAATTGCGAATTTTCTTTACCCGGAGTAGCGAAACCAGCACTGAATGCTGCACTGTGCCAATTGAACTTGCTACCGGATTTAACTTTGGGATTTATTTTTTCTAAACTTATGCCTTCTTTATCATCCAGTTTTTCAAAATGCCAGTCCACACTGTAAGTCATGCTGTCTATAAAATCACCTTGCGCATTAACCAGTGCCAATCGACCATAATCATCGGGCATTGAGGGCAATTGTTTAATTTTTAATTTTACACATCCACTGTTGCCACAATTGTATTGTTTGCAGATCATTTCAACGCTCTCTGTTATCATTAAAAACTGTTTGGGATGTATGAATTGATCTGCTTCCGATATTCGGTACATCTCTATATAAAACCCCTGATCATTCAATGAGGCAATGTAAAGTTCCTTCAAATTTAGCACATGATTGCTGTTGTTATAAAATTCAATAAAATCAGAACCACCCGATTTTGGATTGAATAAAACTTCATTGAACACCATATCTGATTCAATTGAATTAGATGGCCATTGTACATAAAATGAATCAGGTTTTGATGAATTGCCGGAACAATCTATTAAACCATTGATGATGATGCTGTATATTGAATCCGGATGAATAGGTGCATTGATGTTTAGCCATACTGTTGAATCATTTTGAATAATCATTTCCGAATTCAAGAAATAAGAATTGAATTTAAAATGAATCATCTTTTGCTTTTTGATATCAGGTAATTCGTCTACAATCAGTTTCAATCCTCGACTTTCAAGCGGCCATACTGATATAATTTTGGGTGCCGAGGTATCTTTGGGCAAACGTTGATCTACAGAATTGATTTTACCCGGTGTACCTCCCCTATTGTCTTTAGATGCTTTCCAGTTGTTTTTGAGACAAATCTGATATGGATCGATCATTTCTAAACTGTATCCTCCATTTGATTTGTTCAAATCCTGATAGGTATCCAAATTATAGGTGAGTTCATGCAACAAGGTGTCGTTGTTATAAAGTCCTATATGATCGCCTGAATTGTTGAGTGAAGGCCCGTTATAAATCAAAAAGAACGAATCGGGATAAAGCACTATCGGAGGTAATTCCATTTTAAAACCGGGGTCCCTTATTGAACAATTTTCAAGTGAGATGAAATGGTTGGAGACATTTCTCAATTCAATGTATTCAATTTCAGGCAAACCAACTGAAGGTTCAGGATCTGCCATTATTTCATCAATTAGAATATCTCCCGGTAAAGGTTCAATTGCCTCGATACATACAAATTCTTTACTCATGTTAAAATTCCTGTTTCTATACAGGTCTCTCACAGTATCTATTGCTATCTCATAAAAATAATTGGGTTTCAATTGAGATTTGAAATTCAATTTCCAAACTGAATTGTTGGAAGAACCTGTTATCGAATCCAGTTGAATTTTATTGCCATTAAGGTTAAACAATGAAGTCTTGATCATGAAAAAACTATCCAGCGGTTCACTGAAATACAAGTCGATATTTTTTAAATTCTTACATTTTACACTGTCCAATCTGGGTGCAATGCTGTCTTTTATCGGTGGACCTATATACAAATCATCAAAATAATGCTTGTTAAAAAAAGATGATGTACTTTGCCTGATCACGATTCCACAGTATGGCAAACGATCAAAGCTTGCATCATATACTGAACCTTCAATTGCTTGTAATCTGGAATTTAAATTCAAATGGGAGAGACTAAAAGTATCTCCATTTCTCTTTACCATAAGTTCAAGATTGTTACTACTTGAATTCAAAATTCCATCCTTACCATCTAAAATTTTAATTGATGTTTGATTCACTGTTTTATACAATGAAATTTCATCTTGACTTCCTCCAAGTCTCACAAAATAGGCATTTACAGACTTGGTTAGATTCATAGAATCGGCCATCAAATAAACATCGGTATAATTAAGTGAAGAGGTATTAAAGTGAAGCTTGATTTTAATGTTCCATATCAAATCTCCTTTCAATCCAAATTGGGTAAACAAATAGAAAGAGGCATTGGCTGTATTTGAATTAGATTTCAAAGCACCATTAGCAGTAGTAAAAGCAGAAAGCATTCCGGACCAAGTCGGAGCAGTGTTCAAATCAGCATCTTGGAAATCATCAATGATTTGAGCACTAGTAATCGTATAGCAGAGAATCAACCCCACAATCAACAGCACATTTCTCATACACAAACAAAATTAAACTCCAGCGATGCACATTGACAAGAATTATTTTAGGACACAAATTCCACTTACTTTAAATTATTAAAACAAATTTTAAGTGCAAGTAAAATCTTTAAAAGTAATCAACCAATTTGACCGCTAAAACGATTGTAAACCATTTGCTGATTATGTTCTCTCTTAGTACCCAATCTCATTCTTCTTGCCTTTCTTGTCACTTGGAAATCATTATCGATTAAATATTGACAAGCTATAGAATTGGATTCGGGTAAAATGACAATGTTTTCAGTTTTTAAACGGTAGTTCAACAAAGACATTCCTGCTGTTGGGGTGGCTGCCACTACCGGTCCTTCCAATAGTGATGGCAAATAAAAACCTCTCACTTTTTCACCTTCTAAAAACACTTTCATTCCCAATTTTCCTTCAACAATTCTCGACTTTCTGTATTCACCATAAGCTTGATGATCCAATTTCAATACATCATCTAAATGTGCATCAGTACCATCTGTTATTCCTTGTTCAGAAACATCGGAAGCGAAATCATCATTAAAGAAAAACAGATGAGTATCTTCAGTAACAAATCCGAGCGATTGATAGATGGGGAATCCCAAATCTGTTGACATCAAGTAAACTGTTTTATAAATTGATGAATTGATGTTTTCGAGCATGGCTGAAGTCAACAATTTGCCCAAACCTAAATTTCTCTTCAACGGGTGTATGATTATATGCGCCAACCAAGCCGTTTGTTCATGAAAAATAACAGTACCAACTCCACAAATATTGCCTTCAAACATTACTTTTAAAGGCAAACAGCTATCATTGGACAAGTAATATTGGTAATGAGGGTATATGGGTTTCCAATCGGGAGGTTGTATTTCCACCAGAAAATCTAAATCATTTTCCAGAAAGGGTTCAATACGAATATCAGGCATTTAAATTTTTAGTGAATTTATAATGAGTGCGATTGAAACCGGCCAATTGATAAAATTCATGAGCTTGATCTCTGAGTTTATTTGAACTGACTTCTAAGTACTTTCCCTTCCTCAATTGAATTTCATTTTGAAGGTTTTCCAGCAATTGTCTCCCAAGTCCTTTACCTCTGAAATGCTCGTCAACAAACATTTCCTGAATTTCATAAACAATGTCTAAATGGTGCAAGAGTACCTGACTGTGGCAGCTGATAAATCCTACAATTAATCCATTTTCCTCTGCCACCAAATAAATATTTCGCGGGTCTCTGACATTTCCTGAAAACATTTGTGTAAACATTTCCAAGTCTAAATTCTCATTTTCCAGCAAACAAATCAATTTATGGACTTGTTTGGCATCTAAATCGTTTGATTTTCTTAGTTGAATACTTGATTCTGTGTGGTTCATATATGTTTTGTTTTAAATTGTTTTTACATCTCCCAAATGCCGAATCTCCTTTCATGGACATTATCCAATCTCAATTGAGCTTAAATGACTTATTGAAAATTAGGTAAAGGCCAACCCCAAACGTAAAATGCATGTAATCATAAGGGCTATTCAAATTGCTCATGGTAAAACCAATTTGAGACATCAATTTCACATTTTTATAACCATACCTGAATGTGAACATGGATTCAGAGATAAAATCAGAATGCATGTCTTTTTCATAAGTCACAAAAGAAAATCTATTTGCAAAACTAAAGTCAAAGAACTTTCCTGTTCTGCCATAAGCTGGTTGTATGAAAATCCTTCGGTATCTATTGTCTATTACGGTGGATTCAAAACTTTTTGAAGACACCTTATAATCAGTAAAATCAATACTTCTGTTTCTTTTGTAATACCCCATTCCGGCAAAAACCTCAAAGCAATTACCATCATCCAGATATTTATAATAACCTATTGAAAATTCTTTGTCCTTGCCTTTGGTTTTATCTATGTTCTGACTGATGACATTTCTTGCTGAATCGTATTTTAATGTGGTATCCGAATTATTAAAACCCCATGCTGAAGTGTATGAAACAGCAATATTATCAGTAAGTGCAACAGCACCATGTAATTCTCCTAGAGTAAAAGTATTCAGTGACAGCTCAAAATCACCCTTCCCTGAAAAAAGTGCGGGTTTAATGGTGGTAGGTTTGTATACATAATTGCCACATGATGAAAGCAAAACCAGAAAAAAAATGGCAATAAGAAGCTTAAAATTAGTGTATTGTGTTTTCATTTTAATTCAAACCTAAAATAAAAGTTTGAATTAAAGAAATGCATTTTTATACACTTGCTCAAAACAATTGAACAACCCAAGCCCTTTCTCAAAATGAGAAAACACAGCAGACTTACAAAGCCTATATGTCCATTGGAATACAGGATTTTTTACAAGACATTAGGAATACATCCTAATCTAAGGTAAAAAAGGAAGAATGACTGGCTTACGGGAAAACGATTTCATTTGTAGATACTTTACCAGTCATACAAAAGAATCCCAATAACTTAATGTTAGGATTGTTTTGACAGAAAATGTTGCTTGGCACATTGCTGGGAGGAACTGCAAACAAACCCTGGTTGGTCAATTGAGTACGCACCAAACTGAGATAAGTATACATCTCAGGGTTTATGCTCAATATTTCAATTCTGGCTTTTTCGCCAGATTTATAGGGTCTGGAAGTAAAGTTTTCTCTGATTGGTATGATGAACAGATCGCCATCTCCTTGACTGCCTAAAGTGGTTGAATTGTCTATTGCAATACTGATGTCATTGGCCTTCACCTGAACACTGTCGTTTCTATACAATTTGAACCAATAGAAATCTCCGGGTCCAACTTTGTCTTTGGCCCAGAGAGTTACGTAATTACCTTCCGGTCCGCCAAAAGAGCCTCTTTCTTCATAGCTGTATGTAAAAGAATCTACTGTTGTTGGGGTATTCATTTTACTTTGGGAATAATATACATTGGAACCTTCCTTAACCACTAAAACATAAGAGTTGCCAAACTTAAAGGTATTGGGTGCTGGCACATAATAATATACACCATTGCCTTTGTAAGTAAAATTATGCATGACAAAATTAGAAGTATCTAAAATACCAACCGAATCTACCTGAACACCTTTGTAATTGCCATTGTTCAAATATGCGATTGATTTGGTGATGTAAATGTACTGTGTGTCTGTGGTCTGATCGATAACTGCATCTATTACATATTGTTCAACAGGAGTACCTAAATCAAGATCAATTGGATCCTCACAAGATGAGATGAATATAACTGTAGCGAATAATGCGAAAATGATATGAGTGATTTTTTTCATGGTTTTTAAAATTTAAAGTTCCAGGATACTGATGGAATGATGGATCCTATTACGGAGTAACGAATCAATTGGGTTTGGAGATTGTTGTCGGGATTGGGCCTTGTGTAATATGAGAATGGATTTTTTCTTCCATAGACATTGTATACGCCAAATACCCAGCTGCTTTCCCACTTTTTGGTTTTCTTGTGTGTGTAAGTAGCCGACATATCTAAACGGTGATAAGGTTTGATGTTGACATTGTTTCTCAAATCAGAAGAGTTTTGAGGAATGCCTTGAATACCCTGAAAACTGTACTTTGTATTCGGTAAATTGGTAGGTGTACCTGAACCTAAAACAAAACTAGCTGATAATGACCATTTATAGGTCAGATCATAATTGGCTACTACATTCAAATTATGACGTCTGTCGAAGCGGTTATTGTACCATTCGCCTTTGCTGATACCATCTACTTGTCTTTCGGTTTTAGACAATGTATAAGATATCCAGCCGGTAAGATCGCCAACATTCTTTTTGAAATAAAATTCTAAACCATAAGCTCTTCCTTTTCCACTTAGAAGATCTGCTTCCAATTGATTGTTCAACAGCAATTCTGCTCCGTCGATATAATCGATTTGATTTTGCATGGCTTTGTAAAAACCTTCTACGGATAATTCATAATCGATGGTTTTGCCAAAGTTTTTGAAATAGCCAAATGCTACCTGATCAGCAATTTGAGGTTTGATGTTATTGGTTGAAGGTGTCCATACATCTAATGGCACAGAAGCGGCAGTATTGGAAATCAGATGCAAGTACTGAGCCATTCGGTTATAACTGAGTTTCAATGAACTCAATTTTGTCATTTTATAATTAGCCGAGAAACGCGGTTCCGGAACCCAATATGACTGAATCAATTTTCCACTGCCAAAAGTATCTACTCTAACAACATCTGCTCTGCGAGCCGCTTGTGTTCTATCCAATATCAATGCTGTACCTTTTCCCATGTAGTTGAAATTTGAGACTCTGATTCCATATCTCATGGTGAATTTATCATTGACCTTTTGTTCATTTTCAAGATACAGGCCATTTTCAACAGCATATTTCTTTGGCAATCCAAATTCAACTACACTTCCTTCATCATTGGATACAGCCTCACCCGGACTGAAAATATAATAGGTTGAGAGTCCTCCGAAGGTCAATGTATTTTTTGGATTGATGTAATAGGTAAAATCTGGACGTATACTCATATTGACGATATTCGATTTCCAATCGAATGAATTACCGTCGGCACCAAAACCCAATTTGTAATCGTATTTGCTGTAATAAGCGGTGAAATTTGAAAATATTTTTTTAGAGAATAAATGGTTCCATCTGATGGTAGTGGTTCTGTTGCCCCAGTCGAAACGGGCACCCGGTGCACCAAAAACATCTCTTCCAACATAAGCTGATACATACAATTTGTTATTGGGATTGAATGCATAATTGACTTTAGCCGTTAAATCATAAAAGTAGAAAACAGCATCTTTCAAACTTTCGTTGTTTTTTAAGAATGGTTTTGCTAAAACATCAATATAGCTTCTTCTAACTGCAACGATAAAACTGGATTTGTTTTTCATTTTTGGATTTTTAGCTCCAATTGGGCCTTCAATCGAAAGTCGACTAAAAATTAAACCTACTCCACCATTGACTTCCATTTTTTTACTGTTGCCATCTTTCATTCTAACATCCAGTGTTGACGACAATCTGCCGCCATATTCAGCAGGCATACCTCCTTTAATCAATTTGACTTCCTTAACAGCATCCGGATTGAATACCGAGAAAAAACCGAATAAATGCGATGCATTGAATACCGGAGCCTCATCCAAGAGGATCAAGTTTTGATCAATACTTCCACCTCTAACATTGAATCCTGTTGCTCCCTCTCCTACTGTACTGACACCGGGCAGCAATTGAACCGATTTCACAATGTCTACTTCACCCAGAAAAGCAGGTATTTTTTTAATGGTTGAAATGTTGAGGTTGTTGGTACTCATATTGACAGTTTCAACATTATTTTCCTTTTTCTTTCCTGAAACTTTAACCCCTTGGAAAATTTCTTCAACTTTTGACATTTCAATGTTTCGGGTAAGATTTTCATTGATATCTATGTTCAATAAGAAGGTTTTGTAAGTGCCATAAGAAAAACTTATTTTGTATTTACCCGGCACCAAACTCAAGGAATAAAATCCATAAATGTTTGAAGTTGCCGTTTGTTTCCCGCCTTCAACAGAAATGTTACAACCACCAATGACCTCTCCATCTAAGGAGTCTTTTACCAGTCCGCTGAGAGTAACCTTGTTTTGAGAATAAGAAAATAAGAAACACATCAAGAATGCGTTCAATAGAAAGAGTTTTTTCATAAAATGTCTGCAAAAGTAACACGAGAGGTAGTTTTTTGTTTGCTCTTATGATGAAATTAAGTTTAAATCGATGAATCTGTCGGTGAATATATTTTATGATTCGTTTAACATTTGATGTGGTATGA
>DASWYG010000068.1:0-3308 GCA_036405075.1 Bacteroidia bacterium
ACTTTTTTTGGACATTCTTTGATGAATTCGAGAGACATTCCGTTTGCAGCCGGATACACGATGGCTGTGTATGCGATGTTGTTGTTCATTGAGAGTTACCCTAAACTGACTTGGAAAAGGACTTTGTTTTTAGCCATTTCCTTGGGTTTGTCTATGTCGGTAAGAATAGGTGGTTTGATTTTGATTCCTGTCTTAGGGGTTTTAATAGGCGCTGTATTGATATTGAATGGTAAAGCCATTAGGGAGAAAGTGATGAAGAATACACGACAAAATTTCTTGCATTTTTCTGTCATTATTGGATTGCCATATTTGTTTGCAATGATCTCTCATCCGGTGATATGGTCGGCACCTATAGATAATTTTATGTTGTGTGTCAATACTGCAAAGAAATTTCCCAATCGCATACCCATCAATTTCAATGGAGATTTTACAAGCTCACTGGAAATACCACAATCATATTTGATCACATGGATGAAATTGACATTTCCAATTGCAGTAGTTGGTTTGTTGTTGTTGGGGTTATTGTTTCTGGTAACCAAAATCAATAAGAATAGAGACAGACTTGCATTCATGTTGTTGGTGATGGCTGTGTTTGTTCCAATAGTAACTGCCATTGTTCAGCATTTTGCCTTATACAATGGTTGGAGACATTTGTTGTTTATTTATCCATCTTTGGCGGTCTTGGCAACATACTGGATAGCAGGATTCGTAAAAGGAGTGAAGAGTGGTTTGGTTTATTTGTTCTTATTTGTATTGATGTTTCAACATCCCATCAGGTGGATGATGAGGAATCATCCGTTTGAATATTTGTATTTCAATGAAGTTAGCGGAGGTTTTGCGGAAAATTATTATTTGTATGAAACAGATGGCTGGCAACTGTCAGTAAAAGAAGCTTCGGATTGGTTAATGGAACAGAAGGAATTCAAAGATGGTTCCGGATTTACTTTGGCTTGCAATTCGTCTTCACCAATGTACGAATTGTTTCAAAATTATTACAAAGATACCAGCAAAAAAGTAACATTTGCCGGATATCAAAGTCGCAATACTGTTGATTGGCGATACATGATTTACAATGTTAATTTGTTGCCATCATCATATTTAAGGGAGATATATCCTCCGGCAAAGACCATTAAAACTATAGATGTTGAAGGGAAGCCAATTTGTGCAATATTGTATGATCCGATTAGAAATGACTATAAGGGCGCCAGGGCTGTATTGGTCAATGATTTTGCTAAGGCAGATTCATTGTTGAAATTGGCATTAAAAGACGACAGTTATTCTGAGAGATTATTAGAAGCTGCTTGTATCAGTTTGGCCAGACAAGATAGGCTACTGGAAGCGGAATCGATGTATAGAAAAGGTTTGTTGTTGTATCCCAACAATTCCTATTTTCATTATTTTATGGGTATGCATTATGCTCTGAAAAAGCAAGAAAAAGAAGCAATCACCGAAGTATACAATGCTTTAGAGAGAGGTTATCCTGAAAGTCCGGTAGTGTATGAGAATTTATCCAAACTTTACCATGACA
This sequence comes from Bacteroidia bacterium, assembly GCA_036405075.1. Classification (GTDB taxonomy): domain Bacteria; phylum Bacteroidota; class Bacteroidia; order NS11-12g; family UBA955; genus JABMMZ01. The sequence continues at coordinate 1,529 of DASWYG010000068.1, forward strand.
TTGGCAATATGGCAAAGTCGGAGGAGATGATGAAATTTGCTGATGAGCTCAGATGATTTTAGGATTTAGGGGGTGATTGAGGTACAGGATAAACGTTAACATCCAACTGCAGCAATGCGATGAATCGCGTTGAATACAGCGATTCATTGAATTGAAAATCGTATGCATGATCAAGAATGAATTCAATGGAAATAGCGAATTGATAATTGTTCATTAATAAATTACAGTATTTAAATACAATCAAAACAAAAAAGGGGAAACTTTCGTTTCCCCTTTTTTGTTCGCTTATGCCGGCCCATAAGGCACATAGCCGGATAAACTATATTAATTCTTGACCACTTTCATTCTTGAAATGACACCATTAACATTCAATTCGATGATGTAGATGCCATTGGTTTGACCGCTTATATCAAAAGACGCTGTTCCTTCTATAGAAGTTGCTTCAATGATGGTTTGGCCAAGTGAATTGATCACCTTGTAAGTGCCTGCTCCAGCATTGTTAATTTCAATGTTGAATGCACCGTTACTAGGATTAGGGAAGATTCGTGCCATGATACTTTCTACATTTGAAATGCTAAGGTTTTTAACATCGAAACAAGCAGAAGTGTCTTTGCATGAATTTATCGTTACAACCACTGCATAACTTCCGTTTTTGGTAGCAGTGTATGTTTGTGAAGTTGCACCAGGGATGATCTGCATACCATTGTTGCAATCTAACCATTGGTAAGTTGCACCGTTTTGATCAGATGTCAATACCTCATTGTTTTGAGTCACATTGACATTCACTGAATTGATGGTAAGGTTCAAGGTGATAGTTGAATCACATCCCAAGTAGTTACTCAATTTTTGAGTGTATGTACCGGAAGCAGTGTAAGTTTGACCGTTCAATTTGTAACTGATACATTCAGTTGTAGTGATGCTTGAACTGCTGGTTGGTTTGATGGTCAAATTCAAAGTGATCACTGAATCACAACCCAAGTAATTGCTTACAGTTTGAGTGTATGTTCCGGATGTGTTATACGTTTGGTTGTTCAAAGTATAAGAACCACATGCAGATTGAGTGATGCTAGAACTTGATGCCGGTTTGATGGTCAAATTCAAGGTGATGGTTGAATCACAACCCAGGTAGTTGGTCAATGTTTGAGTGTAAACACCGCTACTGGTGTAGGTTTGGCCATTCAGAACATACTGACTGCAAGCGTCTGTAGTTATTGTTCTGCTTGATTTACCAATTTTCAAATTCAAAGTGATTGTACTGTCGCATCCTGCGGCATTTGGTATTACTTTGGTGTATGTACCACTGGTTTTGTATACAGAGTTACCGATAACGAAACTATCGCAAGCAGTGATGTTTAAGGTCGACTGAGTGCTGTTTTTGATGGTTAGGTGTAAGGTAACAATTGAATCGCAACCGTAAACATTGGCTTTAGACAGGGTGATGTTGTAAACACCTGAGCTGCCATAGATCATGTTGTTGATTGTATACTCATCACATGCAGTAATGTAAACAGTAGCAAATGATTTTCTGATGGTGATATCCAGAGTCAATACAGAGTCACAACCTAAGTAGTTGGTGAAGTATTGTTTGTAAATACCGGTTTGAGTAAACAACTGAGAATTGATGGTCATGCTGCTGCAAGATGTTCTAACCAAAGTTGAACTTGTGCTTTTTCTGATGGTAGCAACAATTGTCAATACAGAGTCACATCCATTGACATTGGTCAATGTTTGAGTGTAGATACCGGATTGTTTGTAAGTTGTACCATTTACCACTATACTG
>DASWYG010000069.1:0-3372 GCA_036405075.1 Bacteroidia bacterium
CTTTGTCGCATTGAAGTAAGGGCATTTTTGAAGCGATTCTCTAAAGTGAGAATTTAATTTTTTTTAAGATTACGCTTTCTTCCTCTTAAAATAGAACCTGGTAACAAAAATCCCATTCGGATCACTTTCACCGGCCACTGCTTCAACACCTGAAACAATGTTTACCACTTCCCAGCCTTCGTTGAGCATGGCGGTCACTTTGCTGTTCACCAAGGCATCATTGGCTGCAATGTTTTGAAAACGGATGCCACCAAGGTTGTAGAAGTTTAACAATTTGGTCTCTTCAAAATTCTTTACCCTGATTTCGCTTCTGTCAGATTTGTTGGGCGTATTGTTGTCTTCCGTTTGAACCGAAGAGAATTCTTTGTAATCTCTGGCTTCCAAAGCCTGAATCATTCTGGAACGTCCTAGGCCATTTGGCACTATAGACTCTATCACTGTGAACGAAGTGAACTCATAGGTATCAGCTGCCTGACTTTTTTCAGCGCTTTTAAATGATACAATCACACCGGCAATGGCCACTACCGATATGATGAGTGTAAGGATGTTAAGTTTTTTCATGATGTTAATGGTTATTTTTATCCTGCAAAACTACATCGTTCAAAATTTAAAATTATTGACTTTGGTCAAGAAATTAACTGATTTAAACGGTCTTTAATGGATGCATGTTGTGGTTTAAATTGCTTTATTCGGGTTTTGTTAAAAATATGTCTTTATCATGACCGTAATCTTGCACAATTATGACCGTCGTTTTGGTATAATTTAATTGACAATCTCTAACTTTGAAATATGGATACAAAATTTACTAAATCATTGAAATTTGCAGTCTGTTCAATTTTTATTCTATTTGGACTCAGCGCTGCAGCGCAACCCATCATCACTCTCAATGGGAAAGACACCATCTATATTGAAAGAGGCAGCACTTATGTCAGTCTTGGTGCCACTGCCTACGATACGATCGACGGTAATATCACCGACTCAATCAAAGTCGTTAACGATGTTACTACTGAATTTACCGGTATTTGCACAGAAACCTACTCGGTCAAAAATTCTCGCGGTCAATATGCTTCTGTGATTCGATTCGTAATCATTAGAAATGACCTTACCTTACCCATTCTCACCTTGTTGGGAGACGACACAGTTTATGTTGAAGCGGCTCGCAATAACCCAAGTTTCCAGGAACCAGGTGCAACGGCTACAGATAATTTTGCACCATTTAATCTTAATTCGTCTATCAGAGTGTCAGGAACTGTCGATACCAGGCGAGTAGGTGTGTATACCTTGCTGTATAATGTAGAGGATATATCAGGTAATAAGGCGCCAACCAAAAAGAGAATTGTCATTGTGCGCGATACCCGTGCCCCTGAATGGATCAATACCAATACGCCGGTCAGTTTGCCTTTCGGAGTAGCCTTTGTCGATGATGTCGACATCATCGATGCTTATGACAACGACATTGCTTTTACTGTCAGCTATCCTGTTACAGGTCCTGTTGATGTCAATAAATCCGGTCAATACGATTACATCTATGTGGCTGAACCAGACAGTTCGGGCAATCAGGCTGACACCTTGTTCAAAACCTATATTGTCGAAGCTAAAGTTTCTATTGATGTCAATAATATCCAATCATTGAACCTATATCCTCAACCGGCCAATGAAACCTTGAACATACAACTCAATGTTGCCAATGTTGGTGCCGAGCAAATTAAAATTTACAATGCCAATGGCAGTTTAATTGAAGTTAATGCAACTCAGTTGAACGATCAGCATTTTGCAATCAATACAAGTGATTTGGCTGCGGGTATTTATTTTGTGAGCATTCAATTGGGTGATAAAGTGATCAGTGAAAAATTCATTAAAGAGTAAATCTATAAAAGTTAATTTCAGTAATCAGTCTACAGATAGAAAGGGCCTTGCAGCGATGCAGGGCTTTTTCATTGGTTTGTGGTTATTAGTTATTGGTTAGTTGTGGGATCTGACTAAGACAGGGCTTTCGCTTCACGACAATCTGCGAAAATTCGCGCCAATCAGCTGCCATGTTTCAATCTAATTTTGAATAAATATTTACTTCAAAACAATCTGCGCAAATCCACGAAAATCTGCAGCCATTTATAAGGATATGCAATTCGCTGCAATCTGCGAAAATTAGCGCCAATCAGCAGCCATGTTTCAATCTAATATTGAATAAATATTTGCTTCAAAACAATCTGCGCAAATCCACGAAAATCTGCAGCTATTTATGAACGGGATCTTCATTTCGCTGCAATTTGCGAAAATCCGCGCCAATCAGCGGCCATGTTTCAATCTAATATTGAATAAATATTTGCTTCAAAACAATCAGCGCAAATCCGCGAAAATCTGCGGCCATTTATGAACGGGATCTTCACTTCGCTGCAATCCGTGACTTATTCATGCATCTATTAACACCATTCGGTTTAGCTGGTTTTCTTTTTTGGAAACAATACACTCAACAATACACTGATGCCCAATATCGACAAGATCACCATCAATGAAATGATGTTGTTGAACCCTATCGATGTGAACCAATGCTCGAAGACCATCTTGCATCCTATAAAGGCCAATAAAACGCCCAAGCCATATTTTAAATATGCAAATAGGTGCATCACGTTGCTGAGCAAGAAAAACAAGCTGCGAAGTCCCATGATGGCAAAGATGTTAGCGAAAAACACAATGTAAGGGTCTTTGGTTACGGAAAAAATTGCCGGCACACTGTCCACAGCAAAGATCAGATCGCTGAACTCAACCACCAGTAAAACAATGAACAATGGCGTCAGGTATTTCTTGCCTTCCGATAAATGAATGAACTTACCTTTCACATATTCAGGCCACACCGAAAAGTATTTAGAAGTGAACCTCACAACCGGATGTTTCTCTATGTTCATCTTTTCTTCTTCTTCCTTGCTGAACAGAATTTTGAGTCCGGAGAAAATCAGGAATCCACCAAAAATGTATAAGGTCCAATGAAATTTTGAAATGAGCATAGAACCAGCAAAGATGAAGGTCATCCGCAAAACAATTGCGCCAATAATGCCCCAAAGCAATACTTTTTTATGGTAAATAGCCGGTACTGCAAATGAATTAAAAATGAGTAAGATCACAAACAGATTGTCGATAGACAAGGAGTATTCGATGAAATAACCGGTGAGGTAATCGATGGAAATCCTATCCTGATATTTCTGCAAATTCTCGGCAAAATCAGGTGATTTAAACACCAGGTCTTTTTGGTATTCTGCAGCCACTTCTATCAATTTTTCATTGCTGTCTATCCCATGAATCAAATGCCCATATTGTTTCAAAAACAAAAAGAAACACAACGAAAAAGTTACCCATACTGTTGTCCATGCAAAGGCT
>DASWYG010000070.1:0-10673 GCA_036405075.1 Bacteroidia bacterium
GTACCATCGGTACTTCCATCCGATTTCCATATTTTATATCCATTCTGATTGTTTCCCGAAAAGAACCATAAATAGTTATCGTATTCAATCAATCCAATTGGATTTGAATCACCTTTACCATTGTCCAGATTCTTTAACAACATTGTTCCTTTATCTGTACCATCGCTGACCCATATTTCTGTTCCATTTTTTCCATCATTGGCCGTAAAATACAATTTACCTTTAAAAGCTGTCAGATGATCAGGACTGACATTAGATCCTCCTTTGTTGATGTCTTTCACTCTAAAAGTGCCCTCTTTGGTACCATCGCTTTTCCAAATTTCAGTTCCTTTACTACTTTCGTAAGCTGTAAAGAACAAGACTCCATCAACATTTATAAGATGCTTGGGGCTTGAACCACAATTTCCAGGACAAAGATCGGAGACCAATACTGTACCGGCAGATTGGGCATCTGTCATCCAAAGTTCATTGCCAGTAATCCCATCATTGGCTACAAAAAAAGCCTTATTGCCAGATGATACCATTTCAGTCACATTACAACCTCTGTTACCTTGTTCCAGATCTTTCAGTAAAACCGGTTTTTCATGAGCATGTGAAATACCCAAAAACAATACGAATAAAATTAAGAGTTGAGTTCGTTTAAAAGAGAAAGCTATACCCAGTTGATTCATTTTGAGCAATAATACAAATAATGCACCACATTGAAAATTGGAGAATTAGTGATTCAAAACATAGTGATTGAAAATTCATACATTTGCACTGTGAAAATTGATCTAACCGGAAAGACCGCATTGGTTTGCGGAAGTACTCAGGGCATCGGAAAAGCAATAGCCATGCAACTTTCCGAATGTGGAGCCACTATTGTTTTAATGGCAAGGAACGAGGATAAACTCAAGCAAACTCTGTCCGAATTGTCTGGAAAAGACATGGTTCAGCACAGTTATGTTGTTGCCGATTTCAGTAGTAATGATTCAGTTGCAGAAGCAATTAAGAAACTCGAAAACAGTTCCATAGACATCTTGATCAACAACACCGGTGGACCAGCTGCCGGCAAGGCTTCTGAGGCCAATATTGAAGATTTCATTGCTGCATTTAAAGCCCATTTGGTCAACAATCAAATTTTGAGTCAGGCACTTATTCCAAACATGAAATCAAAATCATGGGGAAGGATAATCAACATAATTTCTACGTCTGTAAAAGTACCATTGCCTAATTTAGGGGTGAGCAATACCATAAGAGGAGCAGTTGGCAATTGGTCTAAAACAATGGCCAATGAATTGGCTGCTTTTGGTATAACGGTAAACAACATCTTACCGGGAGCTACTGAAACTGAAAGGTTGGGCAGTATCATTACAAACAAATCCAGCAAAATGAATATAGACAGTGAAGATGTCAGGCAAGAAATGTTGAACGAGATTCCAATGGGAAGATTTGGACGACCGGAGGAACCGGCCTACGCAGCTGCATTTTTATGTTCTGAATTTGCCTCATACATAACAGGTACCAATATAGTGGTGGATGGGGGACGCACTCCTTGTCTTTAAAGGCCTATATACAAGCCGCAAGACTAAGGACATTGCCATTGGCAATTGCTGGTACAATTACCGGCAATTTGCTTGCCTATGCTGAAACAGGAAAAATCTCAACATCTGTTTTTATTTTAAGTGTATTGACAGCCGTATCACTTCAAATATTGAGTAATTATGCCAATGATTATGGGGACTTTAAAAATGGAGCAGATGGCAAGGAACGCACAGACAGAGCGATGGCTTCGGGTGCTATTTCTGAACAGTCAATGAAAACAAGTTTGATAATTCTTATCATTATCAGTTTGATTTTAGGCACTTTACTTTTATTGAGCGGCATTAAAACACTTGACACATCTTTTTGGATACTTTTGGGATTGGGCATTTCAGGGATTTTAGCTGCTTACTTTTATACTGCCGGAAAGAATCCTTATGGTTATATGGGCCTTGGAGATCTCTCTGTATTGATATTTTTTGGCTTTCTGGCAGTGGTTGGCACATACTTTTTGCAAACCCAAACACTGCAATCTCAAATTTGGTGGGTTGGAGCTGCAATTGGATTATTAAGTGTAGGCGTGTTAAATGTCAACAATATCAGGGACATTGAATCTGATGCAAAGCGGAATAAGATCACGATTCCGGTGCGATTGGGATTGAGAAAATCGCTTATCTATCACTTGATATTACTTTTTGGTGCTGTATTTTTATTGACCATCTATAGCATTTATGATTTGAAGTTAGGAATTATATTGGTTTCAAATTACTTCATATTCACTATGCTCATTTACATTCATTTTGAGGCATTGAAAAGGTGCAAAGACCGAATGGATTATAACAAACAACTCAAATTTCTAAGTTTGTTGATACTCGGAATGATGTTGTATTTTTGTCTTTCAGAAATTTTATTCAAAGCAGTTTGGGATTAGCAGCAGAAATAAGCAAACACGAATTAGAGTTTAAGAAACCCGCTACTACCAGCAGAGGGGTTTATTCTCATAGAGATATATATCTGTTGAAGATATACAACACAATTAATCCAAGCGTTGTTGGCACAGGAGAATGCGCACCTCTAAGCGGATTGAGTATCGATGATGTGCCGGATTACCATGTTCAATTGTCACATTTGGTTCATCAGATCAATCAAAACAAGGCTGATGATTTTGATTTCAATTCATTTCCATCTATCAAATTTGGACTAGAGACTGCATTATTGGATTTGAAGAACGGCGGCAGGAAGATCATTTTTCAGAATTTATACGCCATCGGTCGCATGGGCATACCCATTAATGGATTGATATGGATGGACAATATTGAGTCAATGCGTGTAGAGGCTTTAGAAAAAATAGCCAAGGGCTTTGAGTGCATCAAATTAAAAATTGGCGCATTGGATTTTGAAAAAGAGTGTCAATTATTAGCATTTATCAGACAGCAGCCGGGGGGAGATAAACTCATTATACGAGTGGATGCAAATGGAGCCTTTAAGAAAGATGCACTGTATAAATTAAATGAATTAAAATCGTTCAATTTACACAGCATAGAGCAACCTATTAAAAAGGGGCAATGGGAGGAGATGAATGAACTTTGTGAAAAGAGTCCGGTTCCCATTGCATTGGATGAGGAGTTGATTGGATACCACTCTGAGGCAGAAATTGAGAATTTGATAAGAAAAATAAATCCGCAGTATTTGGTAATAAAGCCAAATCTTTTGGGTGGATTTGTACAATCTGATATGTGGATCAGGCAAGCAGAGAAAAACAATAAGGGATGGTGGATCACATCTGCATTGGAAAGTAATATTGGATTAAACGCAATAGCACAATATGCTGCAAATTTTCAAAATAAGATTCACTCCGGTTTAGGTACAGGTCAATTGTACGCCGGCAACTTCCCTCCTTTCACCAATATCAAACACGGTTATTTATGGCGAGATATGGGCAATGTTGCCAGCGACAATCAAATAGAACCAAGTGAAAAATGAATATCCCGACAATGAACAAAGCATATACTTTGCCCGCACTATTCTATTATAAGTGTTGTAAAGTATACTGAATCATTTGTTCTCAATTCAACAATAAAAGAACCGCTTTTTAGATCAGATACATCAAATGAATCGGCATTTGCTTTGTATGTTCTCATCAATTGACCATTCAATGAATAAATGTATATCGATCCTTCTTCTGAATCATTTTGAGCAGTAGACAATTTGAATTGTCCTTTACCCGGATTAGGGAATAAATTCAATTCTCCTTTGTAAACCAAATTCTGAACATCCAATAAATGCTCTGTGGTTACTATAAAAGTATCCCTATAAATAGCAGGGCAGTTTCCTGGTGGGCTGTTGATTGTATGTTCAATGATGTATTTACCTGCCTGCGTAAATGTAAATGTATCTTTGCTTTTCAATGAAGTGAACAATGATGCTCCTTGTCCGCTACTGTCTTTAATCGTGAAATTGTATATGAAATTTTTACCTGTACTTGAGTCAGCCAGTGACTCCATTAACAATTTCCCTTTGAACATTTTTGTGTATATCCTTCTACTTTTTGCTTTTGGTTTAACCGTTATTGCACTTCCGTAGGTAGCAATTCTTGGATCACCACAGTGATTGTCTTTTACAATGACATTAAAAAAGTAAGGTGTAACTCTTGAATCACCTACTTTGGTTTGCCAACAAAACTCTGCAGATTTTTCAGCAGCTGTAGAATCGATTATATTAAAGCTTGCATCTTTGATGGCATTGTCATAAAACAACTGAGTAGTATCTCTAATGGTTTGATTGGGTAAAAACAAATCATCCTTTGAATTAATGGTAAAGCAAAGTTTATTCCCCTCGCAAACTGCAAAATTGCTCATCCCGGTTATATAAGGTGTATTATTGTCATTGCCACAGTTCTTAACAATCAATTCCATTTCTCTTCTTTGTACAGATAATAATTGCATGGTACCGCTTGAATCTTTCCTCCACCTTTCACATTTTATCACTATTACACCTACCTGAGAACAGGCAATAGGCGTGAGATAAAATGATCCATTTGATTCATTAAAAATGTATCCGTTAATTCCATTGGTTGTCATAGGTTGGTCTTTAGAAAATGGATTGTTATATGCTTCATACATGTTTAAACTTCTCTTGGGGTCGTCTGAAGAAAAACTCAAACTGTCAAAACGATCCAGATCAGCAGAAATACCATTGTTATAATTTATGGGAATATTACAACAAACATATTGAATTGGTGGGCTCGTAAATCGCACACCGTTCGAGGCTTTTTTTGCGCCTAAGCAGATGTCTATCATTAATTCTGAATAGAAATTACCCGGAGATAAGGTTGTAATTGCCCCATTTCTGCAACATATTTCAGCACTTACAATCATTTTGCACGCACCTAAATTTTTCAAGTTTAAATAATTTCCTTTTGTGAAGTCCAATTCAGTTTCATAAACATGTTCCTCTACTCCTGAAAGACCGGGTGAATTCTGCGGGTAACATGGAAATGAATCAGAATCACATTTTAAAGAAATGTCTTTTATTGAACTTCGTGTACATGTAAAACTATAACCCTGGGTATCTAAATTACAATACACTTTAAAATATGGATTTAACAATGTAATACCCGCACATTCTCTGTAAAATTTACATATCAACTTATACTTATAAGGGCCTGTCTGCTCATAAGTCATATCAGCACCCATTAAATGCGAACCTCGTACTTCTGAACTCATCAAAATTAGAAATAATGCCAGGAAAGTTTGATTCAACTTAAATTTCATATCAATTTTATATCAATCAAAGATAGAATTTGATTGCTCTATTCCAAAACCGTTTATTAAAAAGAAATACACGTTAAAAAAGAAATTTACAAGTTTGTGATACATTTGTCAAATGAAGCGGATTGTTTTTGGCTTTTTGATTATTTTCTTGAGTTTTAATAACACTTTTGCCCAAAAAGGTTGCACAGACCCTTTGGCAACCAATTACGACATCAATGCCAAAGAAAATGACGGATCTTGTTTGTATTCAAAAACCAACTTGCCTCTGAGAAACGTCTGTGCTTTGAGCGACACACTTTATGAATCGAGTGGATTGATTCATTTCAAGGGTATGTTTTGGTCTCAAAACGATGGCGGAAATACTCCTGCAATTTATGCTTTCGATAGTATCAGCGGTAGAATCATGCATATCACCACCATTAATCATGCTTCAAATATTGATTGGGAAGAAATAACACAAGACTCTTTTCATATTTATATCGGAGATTTTGGTAACAATGCCGGCAATAGAAAAGACCTTTGTATTTACAAAATAAAAAAATCGGCCATTAATCTTAATTTATTCAACGATACTGTGGATGCAGAAAAAATAAGGTTTGAAATGGCAGACCAAAGCAATTTCAATTTGCCCAGTCAGGGACATGATTATGATATGGAAGCAATGTTCTATCATCAAAACAAATTGCACCTTTTTTCAAAAAACTGGGCTGACAATTCCAGCAGACATTACACATGTCCAACCGATTCCGGATTTTACTCTCTTACACCTTTGGAAACTTTAAGTGATTTTGGTTTAGTGACCGGGGCAAGCATCAACAACAAAGGTGTAATCGCTTTGATAGGATACAACAAAGGAGATTATAAATCATTTATTTGGTTAATTTGGGATTATAATCAAATGAACCTTTCGAGCGGAAACAAAAGAAGATTTGAAACCGGTAACGCAATTGCGCCCGGACAAAATGAAGCCATAGCTTTCAAAAATAACTATTTGTATTTGAGCAGTGAAAAAGCCATAAGCAACGCTCAATTGTATAGCTGTAATTATCAAAAATACATCAACGACAGTTTCAAATCAGTTTCAGTAAACACACCTTTGAAGGAAATACCCTATCAGGTAAAAATTGCAAGTGATCACCTCTCGATTATCAGTCAAAATCCGTCTTTATTTTCAATGAAATTATTTGAGATAAATGGCAAACAAGTTTACTATAAAAAGGATGAAAAATCTTTCATGGAATTGGACACCTCATTTTTGTCCGAAGGTAGTTATATTCTTGAATTGGAAGGGAAATACAGGATAAAAATCATCCTTTATTAATCAACAAATCTGGTCGTTTCCACCATTATATTGATGTCTTTTTTCAAAAATTCAAGCATTGGTTCAATGCTGTCAATCTCAGTTTTTGCATTAAAATAGAGAGCACCTCTTAAGAAGTGTTTTTTTCCATCACTCAGGTAAAAATTTAAATTTGTAGCGGTATTTCCGCCCAATTCATAAATGATTCCTGTGGTATTGGCTGCAGGATTTTGAATTTCAATTTGATTGATTTCATCAGCTTTAATATCATGTTTGAATGCCAATTTTCTGGTGTCTTCAAAATGTTTATCAAATTCGGCTCTGGTTTTAAATTCGTGATAACTTAAGTGCAAAGTTGCATTGAAAGGGAGATAATGAATATTGTACCAATATGGATGGTCTACACCCTGATCATCGTGGTGTTTTACTATCTCTGCATATTTGGGATACATAAAGGAAAAAGGAGCAACTGAATCAAACAATCTATATTCTTTTGCCGGAAAATACACCCTCGGATAAGCATAAGGTTTGGGTGCATAAGCTTTGTCTCCACATGCTGCCAATGATGCAAGCAAAAGTATAATGATTACTTTATTCATATTATCTATCAATGTCCACTTTAATGCGTTTAATTCTCCTGTTGTCAACTGACTCAATGGTAAAACTGAATTGTTTGAAAATTATCGTTTCATTTCTCACAGGAATTCTTCCGTGAATTTCGAGTAAGAGTCCGGCCATTGATTCTGTTTCACCTTTAACCTGGTCAAAAAATTCATCATCCGTTTGTGTGATTTTACAAAAATCATTGATCAGCATTTTGCCTTCAACGACATAAGTATTGTCATCAATTTTTGAATAGGTCAATGGTTCTTCGTCAAACTCATCATTGATTTCACCAAATATCTCTTCCAAAATATCTTCCATGGTCACTATTCCAAGTTTACCGCCATATTCATCAACCACTATTGCCATGTGCATGCGTTCTTCCTGAAATTCCGAAAGCAGAAGATCTATTCTTTTATTGTCAGGTACATAAAAAGCCGGCTTCAATAGGGATTTCCAATTAAAATCAGGCTTTTCGTATAAATGAGGTAAAATTTCTTTGATGTATAAAATGCCTTCAATGTTATCAAAGGTTTCATTGTAAACCGGTAATCTTGAATAACCCAATTCATTTACCTTGCTCAACATTTCGTCAAAAGGAACTGACACTTCTATCGCAGCGACATCCATACGTCCTTTCATGATTTGTCTGACCGTCTTATTTCCAAAATTGACAATACCTTTGAGTATTTCTTTTTCGTTGTGCCCTGCATCTTCATCTGAAGTAATATCAATTGCATGTGTCAGTTCATCAGCAGATACGGTATGTTCATGAATTCTCACTCTTTTATCAATGACTGAAGTAAATTTCACCATTGGAATGACAAGGATTGAAAATACCTTTTGACAAACGATCAAAGGCAAGGCCATGAATTTAGAAATGGCCATATTGCGTTTGGTGGCGTAAACTTTAGGGACTACCTCACCAAAAAGTAAGAGAATCAGCGTAACAACTATGACATTGATTGCAAAATCAAGAGCTGAACCGGGTTTGGTATTAAAAACTTTTTTAAGCCAGACGGAACTGACAATAACAAAAGTTACATTGATAAAATTATTACCAACCAAAATTGTAGCAAGCAGATGTTTGGGTCTGCTCAACAGTTTCAAAATGTTATTGGCATAAGTGGAATTACTTTCTTTTAAGGCTTCCTTGTCCTTATTTGAAAGTGAAAAGAGTGCGTTTTCGGAAGCAGAAAAAAGTCCGGAAAAAGCAATCAAAAGTATAAGAAAGAAGAGTGTGCCTATAATATAGGCGAGACTTTCATTGGACAAGTTGGGATTTAAAATGCCACTTGTTTGTAAAAATATCTCTGAAGGGTAAGGGTCGTCGGGATTCATTTTTATCATTGATATCAAAAAGGAATACCATCACTTTCAGAATGATCTTCTGAGAAGTGAGTATTTTTTTCCATATGATTACTTTCATGTGGGTTGTTCACAGGGGTAGAGACCACCTGAAATTGAAGAGCTCTAATTCTAACCGCACTTCTTTTATGACCTTCTTTATCAGTCCAGGTTTCATTTTTAATTTTACCTTCAATGAAAACTGTTCTGCCTTTTTTCAAAACTTTTTCAGCATTTCTGGCAAGAGCATCCCACATTTCTATGTTATGCCAATCAGTTTGTTCAACTTTATTACCTGACTTATCTATAAAAACTTCATTGGTAGCAAGGGTAAAATTTGCAACAGCCCTGTTGTTCTCAAGATATCTCACTTCAGGATCTTTTCCGAGTCTACCCAACAAAAAAACTTTATTAACCATTCGTATACAAAAATAGAGAAAACAAGTTACAAAGATAATAAAAATTTGCTGATTAGGACTGGGATAGGGTATTTTGTGTAATTTTCATCTGTAACCTTTAAACATCCATTCATTAGAAAATTTGGTTTTTCATTGGTTTTAATGACCCAGAATTTTGCTTTAATTTCTTGATGGGTTAAAATATGTTTCAACGATATTTGTGGAAATGGTGAAAATGTATCAGTATTGGTAATCAACTCACTCAATCCATTTAAAAGGTCTTTTGATGTTAAAATCTCTTTCTCTGATTCTATCAAAGGCAATTCATAAAGGTTTTGCCATATATCCTTCTTTATTCTTTGTACCAAATAAAATGAATTGTTGTACCTGATGTATACATAATTAAAATACCTTGTCCTTTTTTGCATTAATTTGGATTTAATGGGCAATTGGGTATGAACACCATTTTTTCGGGAGAGGCAATGAACAGCTACCGGACATTGATCACATTTAGGATTATCAGGCTTACAGATGACTGCGCCTAATTCCATCATTGCATTGTTAAAAAGAATCGGATTTTGATTGGAAATCATTTGATTGAGTATTTCCATAAATACTTTTCTATTTGCAGGTACATCAATGGGTAACTCTATTTGATAGAGCCTGGAAAGGACTCTAAACACATTGCCATCAAGGACAGGAAAAGGTTGATCAAAAGCGAAAGAGAGTATGGCAGATGCGGTGTAATCTCCTATTCCCGGTAATTTAATGAGTTGTTTATAATTACTTGGAAAAGTTCCATCATAAGAATCAGAAATAATTTTAGCTGTTTTGTGCAAATTTCTTGCTCTGGAATAATAGCCCAAACCTTGCCATAATTTTAAAATTGTCTCCTCATTTGACGATGCAAGTGCCTTAATATGAGGAAATTTTAAAATAAATTTATGATAGTAGTCAACTCCTGTAACGATTTGAGTTTGTTGCAAGATGACCTCTGAAATCCATATTTTATATGGGTCTTTGGTTTCTCTCCATGGTAAAATTCTAAAATTTTTTTTATACCATTTGATAATATCTGAAACATTTTGCATAGTTTTGTGTTTAATAATATTAATTAAATCTTGACATTTGAATAAAAATTTACATACGACTTATGACTAAGGCAGAAATTATCAGCGAAATTTCAGAAAAAACGGGAATTGACAAAGTAATTGTTACCGAATCTTTGGAATCTTTTTTCAAAGTAATGAAAAACAACATGGCACAAGGCGAAAATATATATTTTCGCGGATTCGGGAGTTTTATCCTGAAGAAAAGGGCAAAGAAAATTGCCAGAAACATCTCAAAAAACACCGCTCTGGTGATTGATGAGCACTACATTCCAAAATTTAAACCAGCAAAAGTTTTTGTGGAAAAAATCAAAACGAGCATTCCTTCTGATTTTGTTCCTAAAAAAGAATTGAAAGATTACTAATTTTGCAAAATGAAATTGAAAGTTATAAAAGCAACCTTATTGGTTGCTTTTATCGTTTTAACGGTATCCCTCACTTTTTTTGGATTAAACTCCAAAGAAGCATCTATTGATTTTAAAGCACTCGAGAAAAAGAGAGCTGTAGAAATGTCAAAGCAAACTGAAGAATCCTTTTCAGGCATGCTTAAAAACATTGGAAGTACAACCAATGTCGTAAAACCGGATGTGCTCAACTCAACAGACACCGGCAAATTATCCCT
>DASWYG010000071.1:0-2264 GCA_036405075.1 Bacteroidia bacterium
CTTAATCGCCATTTGAAGATTGTTGTGCACCCCTTCAAATTCCAAACCCAGTTCAGGGTGATTGTCAATAAAATCACTGATCAATTGTTTTCCCTCACCATGCTCATCCATTAGATAAAATCTAATTCTTCTCTCCTTCACCATAAGCTCTATTTCTTTTTATTTAAAAAAACGCTGGCATCATTTTGTCTATGACACTTTACACAAATCTAATTTAGGTTAATGCAATAATTCCAATATATTTTTTCAACACCATGATTAAAACCTGATATTCAAACATATAATTTAAGATGTGAGTCAATGATTCAGGCAATCAACAATTAGACATATTCCCTATTTGACCTCAATAAAGTTTTAATTGATTATTAAATTAACAAAATTGTATTTTTGAATTTTCTTCCACAATGACTGAACTTAACATCAACAACAGAGAAAACTTAAGAGCAATATTAAACAATTTGAGTCCGGAAACTCCTGCTTTGTTTGGCTTAATGACAGCTCAACACATGATCGAACATTTGATTTTGGTGACGGGTTTTTCTAATGGCAAACTTCATGTAATGCCTCAATACCCTGAAGAAAAAATCGAGAAGATGAAGGCCATCATCATTCAGTCGCCCAGAGAAATTAGCAAAGGATTTAAAAGCCCTTTATTACCAGAAGACAGTTTATTGAATTTAGAATACGGTGATTTGAATTCTGCGATTGATGCACTTTTCAATGCATTGGACCAATTTGACATTCATTTAAAAGAGAATGAAACTTTAAAACCGATACACCCCACTTTTGGTGCGTTGAATTATGAAGAATGGGTCATCTTTCACAATAAACACTTCACCCATCATTTCAAACAATTTGGTTTGATCGAGTCCATTCAACCTCATACATCATAGGTTAAAACAAAGGTGGTGGCCAATAATATAAAGAACAAGGCCAATAAAAGCAGGTTTCTTAATTTTTCACTTTTGGTTAACATCAGCATTAAATACCTTCCATTAGGAAAAGGTAAACAACTAATTTCTTTTTGAAAATTCTTCTAAGGCATTCTTTTCCGACTTTGTCAATGAAGCCATACCCTTGCTATTGATCTTATCTAAAATGGCATCAATCTCCAATTGTTTTGAGACTCTTTTTTCATTGTACAATTCATCCTTTGATTTGCGTCGAATATCGCTATTTTTAATCCTGGCCAATATCAAATAATTTGGATTCATCACCACATAAACAATAAAGAAACCTATAGGAATTGCAAACAATAGAAAATACAAAAGATTACTTCTCAATACGTCAGGTAAAATGAGAACAAGTACCAGCATTCCTGCAAATGCACCGCCCAAATGCGCCTCATGTCCAATATTGCCATGAGCTCTTTTAACACCTATAATGGTCATCAATACATATAAAGCACAAAAAAGCCAGGCCGGCACATACAATGGAATCAAGAGCAAACCCATTTTAGAATTTGGTTCCATTACCATTACCGCAAAGAGAATTGCTGAAACAGCTCCAGATGCTCCGACGGCAGAATAGTCTGCATGCTGACGATGAACAGCCAAAGCAAACAAATTACCACTCAAAAGACCAATGGTAAAAATCAACAAAAAATTCAAATGACCTACACTCAATTCGAGGTATTCGCCAAATATGAGCAAAGTCAGCATATTGAAAAACAAATGTTTCCAATCTACATGCAGAAAACCTGAAACAATCATTCGGCTGTATGATCTATAAAGCAATACGCCTTCAATAGAAAACTTATACTGATCCAAAAAACTGATATTTCTGAATCCATAGATGGAAATCAAAAGATTGAGTCCAATCAGTGAATAGGTGACAAATGGAAGATCATTCAACATTTAAAATCAAAAATAACAATATTGATTAAATCTCCTATTCAGGCTTTGAAATTTTTTATATTTTTTGTTTTATTGCAGTTGATTCCAAACTATGAAGAGATTTCTGTGCTTAAGCACCATTTATCTATTGTTATTCTGTTTAAAAACAATAGCTCAAACAACTTTACAATACACACCGTTGCGCTGCTCAGGCAATATCCCTGATGACTTCCTTTCACTGAGTTCTGAAAAGACTTCCAATGAAATTGAGAAAATCAAACAGCAGAACATCTCCAGAAAAGAAAGGAAATTAGAGAAAAAATTCGCTCTGAATTCTAACTTCGGCATAGATGCCATTCTATTGAGCGGAAAGGTTTTATATGGCGATCCATTGAGCATCTACGTCAATAAAGTAGCAGACAAGATACT
>DASWYG010000072.1:0-5779 GCA_036405075.1 Bacteroidia bacterium
GAAATTTCCGGGACATTCACTGGCAGACGAGATTTTATTTGCAAAAGCTACCATTGCTGAAAGACGCAATCTGTTTGAGGAAGCAGAAAAGCTGTACCTGGAGATCATTAAAAATTACAGTTTTGATATTTTAGCAGACAATGCAGTTTTTCAATTGGCTCAACTTTATGAATTCAAATTGAAGGATTTGGAAAAAGCCAAGAAAATGTATGAAACCATTATCCTCAATTACACCGGCAGTCTATACATTACAGAAGCTAGAAAGCGTTTCAGAAACCTTAGAGGTGATGTGATTTTAGACAAGGAACAATAGAACTTTGCCTCAAATTATTGACCTTCGTCAACAAATTGTTAAGTTGGCTTAGAATTGCAAAATTTTGCAATAAATTTGAGCCATGTCAGCAAGTAAAAAAATCTTCAAAAAAATTGGAATGATCATTCTGGTCGTTTTCATTCTTATACAATTCATACATCCGGCCAAAAACCTCAGTGGCGATAAGTCAAAATCAATTTCAGTGAAATATAATGTACCTGAAAATGTATCGCAAATATTGGATGCAGCATGCAATGATTGCCATTCCAATAAAACTGTTTATCCTTGGTACACCAATATTCAACCTGTAGATTGGTTCATGGCAAAACATGTCAATGACGGTAAAAGACATTTGAATTTTGATGAATTTCTTAGTTACAGACCTTATAAGCAAAATCATAAATTGGAAGAAATTGACGAGGTTCTGCTTGAAGGAGAAATGCCTTTGAATTCTTATACATGGATGCATCCAAAAGCCAAATTGAAACCTGAAGAAAAGGAGATTTTGATCAAATGGAGCAAAGATCTGAGAGATTCGATGGCCAATGAGTACCCTGCAGACAGTCTTGTAATGCCTAAAAGAAAATAAAAAAGGAGTCCTGATCAGAACTCCTTAAATGTAATAAGATCTTATTGGATTATTTGATCACATTCAGTTCTTTACCAACTTTGGTAAAGGCTGCAATGGCTTTATCCAAATGGTGCTTTTCATGTGCTGCAGATAATTGAACCCTGATTCTTGCCTGATCTTTTGGCACAACCGGATAAAAGAATCCAATCACATAAATGCCTTCATCAAGTAATTTGTCTGCCATTTCCTGACTTAGTTTTGCATCGTACAACATAATTGGTACAATGGCACTGTTGCCATCTTTGAAATCAAAACCAGCATTTTTAATGCCTTCTTTGAAATATTTCACATTGCTTTCCAATTTGTCTCTCAGTTCAGTTGATTCGCTTAAAAGATCAAATACTTCAATACCTGCTGCTACAATAGAAGGAGCTAATGAGTTCGAAAACAAATAAGGTCTGGAACGTTGTCTTAACATTTCGATCACTTCTTTTTTGCCTGTGGTATATCCACCCATTGCACCGCCCAAAGCTTTGCCAAGAGTTCCAGTTATGATATCGATTTTACCATGAACACCGCAATATTCTGGTGTACCTCTGCCAGTTTTACCGATAAAACCTGCCGCATGACACTCATCAACCATGATAAGGGCATTGTATTGGTCGGCTAAAGCTACAATTTTATCTAATTGTGCCACATAACCATCCATACTGAATACGCCATCAGTAACAATGATTTTATTGCGGTGACCCGCAGCATTGGCGGCCTTTAGCTGATTTTCCAAATCAGCCATATCGTTGTTGTTGTAACGGTATCTGGCAGCTTTACATAACCTTACCCCATCGATGATGGAAGCATGGTTCAAAGAATCGGAAATAATGGCATCCTGATCGTCAAATAATGGTTCAAATACTCCGCCATTTGCATCAAATGCAGCAGCATAAAGTATGGTGTCTTCAGTGCCGTAGAACTCTGCTATCTTAGCTTCCAGCGTTTTGTGAATGTCTTGGGTACCGCAAATGAATCGAACCGAACTCATACCAAAGCCATGGGTGTCCAATGACTTTTTGGCAGCCTCTATGATTCGAGGATGACTCGACAAACCAAGGTAGTTGTTAGCGCAAAAATTTATGACCTCTTTGCCGTCCTGAAGCCTAATGTCTGCGCCTTGCGGAGACACAATGATCCTCTCTTTTTTGTACAATCCCGCTTCTTTTATTCGGGTTAATTCATCCTGAAGTTGTTGTTGCAAATTGCCGTACATGTTATATGGAATATTTTTTGCAAAAATAAGTTAACCTGCATTAAAAAAAATCATTTAATTAAATTGAACATTTGATTAGATTTGCGGTTTACTAAAGCAAACACACTTATATTGACTATTAATGGACAATCAGCAAAACGATAGAAAAAACGAAAATCCATTCGGAGAGAAGAAACCAAGTTCACCTAAATTCAACATGTATTGGATTTGGGGAATTCTACTTCTTGGATTTATCATCATGAGTCTGCTCCCAAGCAATTCCGGTAAAAAAACCAATTGGAACGATGTTAAGCAAATGATCGTCAGAAATGACGTTGAAAAGTTGGAAGTGCTCAACGATCGAATGGTTAAAGTTTATCTCAGAGAAGAAGCACTGGACAATGACCTTCATAAAGAAGTAAGAAAACAGAACAAAAGTATTTTCGGACAACGTTCTCCAGAATACTTCTTTGAAATTGGGAAAGAGGCTTTAACCGATAACCTCAAAGCTTTAAGCACCGAATACCCAAAAATTGAAGACAAATTTAGCATCGAATGGCAATATGAAAATGACTCTACAGGTCAAATCATCTATTGGATTTTGATGATAGGTGTGTTCTTGCTGATCTGGAATTTCACCATGAGAAGAATGGGCGGTGGAGGCGGATCGGGTGGCGGACCGGGTCAAATTTTCAATATCGGTAGAAGCAAAGCCACACTGTTTGATAAAAACACAAAAGTCAACATCACTTTCAAAGATGTTGCCGGATTAGATGAAGCGAAAGTGGAAGTAATGGAAATCGTTGACTTCCTTAAAAACCCAAAAAAATACACCAAATTGGGTGGTAAAATACCAAAAGGTGCTCTTTTGATCGGTTCTCCCGGAACAGGTAAAACTTTGTTGGCAAAAGCAGTTGCCGGTGAAGCCAATGTTCCTTTCTTCTCCTTATCAGGTTCAGATTTCGTTGAAATGTTTGTGGGTGTGGGCGCTTCCAGAGTAAGAGACTTATTCAGACAAGCCAAAGAAAAAGCACCTTGTATCATATTCATTGATGAAATTGACGCAATTGGCAGAGCCAGAGGTAAAAACCTAATAAGCGGTTCCAACGACGAAAGAGAAAATACACTCAACCAATTGTTGACTGAAATGGATGGCTTTGGTACAGATAGCGGTGTAATCATTCTGGCAGCAACCAACCGCCCTGATATTTTGGATTCGGCTTTGTTAAGACCAGGTCGTTTTGACAGACAAATCTCTATAGACAGACCGGATTTGGTTGGTCGTGAACAGATATTTAAAGTACATCTTCAAGGTAAAGAACTATCAGAAGGTGTTGATCCTAAAAAATTATCTGCACAAACCCCTGGTTTTGCAGGAGCGGAAATTGCAAACGTTTGTAACGAAGCTGCGCTGATAGCCGCCAGAAACAATAAAGATAAAATCGACATGCAGGATTTTCAAGATGCCATCGACAGAGTAATTGGAGGTCTTGAAAAGAAAAACAAATTGATCTCACCTGAAGAGAAACGCATTGTGGCTTATCACGAAGCAGGCCATGCTGTATCAGGTTGGTTCCTAGAGTTTGCCGACCCATTGGTTAAGGTATCAATCGTTCCAAGAGGAGTTGCGGCATTAGGGTATGCTCAATACTTGCCAAAAGAACAATACATCTATAGATCCGAACAGTTACTGGATGAAATGTGCATGACATTAGGTGGTAGAGCTGCTGAAGACATCATCTTTGGTAAAATCAGTACCGGTGCTCAAAATGACCTTGAAAGAGTGACCAGAATGGCTTATGCAATGGTAACGCTTTATGGTATGAATGATAAAGTGGGCCATGTCAGTTTCAATGATCCTAACGGTGAATTTGCTTACAGCAAACCTTATTCTGAAAAAACATCGGAATTGATTGATCAGGAAGTTAGAGCCATCATTCAGACAGCTTATGACAGAACCAAATCATTGTTGACCGATAAAAAGGAACAATTGGAAAAATTGGCTCAGGAGTTATTAAGAAAAGAGATTTTATTCCAATACGATCTCGAAAGCATTATAGGTAAACGCCCATTTGAACATAAAACCAATTATGAGAATTATATGGACGGTGACAAATCTAAACCTAATGCCTCTGTTGAGACTGCTACAGAGCAAGAAAAAACTGAACCTGAATCCAATTAATGTATAAATGAATTTATTCGAACTGACCATCATCGGTTTGACCATATTTAATCAAGAAAAGAGGAATCCATTGGATTCCTCTTTTTGTTCAGGAAACTTTGATAAAGACAGTTTGAAACATGGCGTTTGGATCTGTAAACTCAATGGCAAGGTTGTCAAAAGAGAAAAATTTAAACACGGGAAATCAAAAGGTTATATCAAATTCAATGAAAAAGGAGACATCATTGAAACTCAGAGTCGAAGTGGTATCATCAAAAAACGAAACGACTGTGGTTGTTGATTGTTAGAGGTCGTAAAGAAATTATTTGTGTATTTGGCACAATGATTGTTTATTTGTGGTTATGCGTTCAACAATACTTGCATTCATCGCGATTTTCGCAGTAAGCACTGCCTTTGCAAATGATTCTACTGCTAATAAATCTACACTTCCATCTATTATGGTAAAAAAATTAGATGGAACATCTGTTAACATTCAAGATTATGCCAAAACCGGAAAGATAACCGTGATCTCATTTTGGGCGACATGGTGCACACCCTGCATCAAAGAACTTAACAACATCATGGAGGTGTATGACGATTGGCAGAAGAACTACGGAATTGAATTGGTTGCAGTAAGTATAGATGATGCTAGAAATGTACCTAAGATTGCTCCATTTGCAAATGCCAGCGGCTGGCCTTATACCATTCTATCTGATGAAAATAAGGACTTGGCAAGAGCCATGAATGTGAATAACCCTCCTCAAACGATTTTATTGGATCAAAATGGTAACATCGTTTATGTGCACAATGGGTACACAGAAGGCACTGAATTCGAACTCGAAGCCGAGATCAAAAAATTAGTAAAAAAATAATCTCCTTTTTTCTGCTCTGCTGTGAATAAATTAAACAATTTTCACAGATTACCAGCGTTCCTTTTATTGAGATATTACATCTCAAATCTTTAATTTTGTTCCATGATTCGTTGCCTAATTTTTGCACTGCTGATCGCTTTGGCCCCTTTTAACCTCGCTGCCCAAAACCAGCAAGCCAATCAACCCAAAAAAATCATCAGGAAAGTCAAGACCTCTGATCTTTTAGAAGTCAATGGCATATATCAATACAATGGAACACCATACACCGGTCTTTCAATGGATTTGTTTCCAAACAACTCCAAAATGCAAGAAATGAATTGGGTGAATGGTTTATTGGAAGGTACAAAAACGGAGTACTTTAACAATGGTGCCATCAGAACCATACTCAATTTTAAAGAAGGAAAACGTCACGGATATTTCATTTACTACCACGAAAATGGTAAGGTGATGCTGACTGGAAATTATTATGAAGACCTGCTCGATAGTACGATCAACGCTTTTTATAAAAATGGGAAACCCAAGTACATTCAAACTTATGAAAGAGGCGTAAAGATTGGAAAATCGATACTCTTTTACAGCAATGGTAATGTTGAACAACAATCAATGTTGGTCAATGGAT
>DASWYG010000073.1:0-8286 GCA_036405075.1 Bacteroidia bacterium
GACCGGTTATTAACTTTATTTCTTCTCAAAAAGACACTATTTTTGAATAGTGTTGAACTTTTAATAATTGTGCGATCACACCCCGACTATGACATTTGAAAAACATTTTCCTAACGAACAGTTGAAGCCCTATATCAAGTACTATGTGGTTTCGGAAAATGAACAGGAAAATGAATACAAGGTGTTTCCAAGCACAGGAATGGTCATAGGGTTTCAATACAAAGGCAGTCTGAATCTGATCACCAACAGCAATCTTAGTCAACTCAATGCCGCAGGTATTACCGGTATGACCGACACCCATAAAACCTTTCAGAATTCAGCCAATATTGGTACAGTACTGGTTTATTTCTCAGAAATTGGCTTCACTCATTTTGCCTCCCATCCAGCCAATGAATTGTTTAATATGAGCCTTTCTTTAGAACATATCTTTGATTTGGAAAGTGTCGAAATTGTGAAAGAAAAACTGGCTCTGGCCAATAACGATGCCCGAAGAATTAAAATAGTTGAGCAATTCTTACTTTCTCATCTCAAACACATTCAGACCGATAAATTGATCTTGAAATCAATTCACCTCATATATCAAAGCAAGGGTGCAATGCGCATCAAAGAATTGATCGAAAAACTGAACATCAGTCAAAGCCCATTTGAGAAAAGGTTCAGAAAAACAGTTGGTACAAGTCCCAAGAAATTCGCGTCAATTGTTAGATTCAATACAGTTCTCGATCAAATGAATCAGTCAAAATCACTGATAGAGATCTGTTATGAAAACAACTTTTTTGATCAAGCGCATTTTATAAAAGACTTCAAACAATATACAGGTGAGACTCCTGAGAAATTTAAAAGATTTTAATCAACGATTTTTTACAATTTCAGTTGCAAACACTTTCACAACTTTGTTGCATGAAATTTACAATAGAACAAATTAAAGCTGCACACAGCAAGGTGAAATCCGGTGCCGACTTCCCTTCTTACATCCAAGCCATTAAAGCCTTAGGGGTTAGCAATTATGAAGCCTTTGTTGGCGATGGACACATCAACTACTTTGGTCATGATCACTCGGCCAAAGTACCTGCCAAATATGAACCGTTGAGCATTGCACCCGAGTCAAACCCACCCCAATTCAAAAAAGATTTGGAAGCACATCAACAGGGCAAAACCGACTTCTTGACTTTTTGCAAAGACTGTGCAAAGTCAGGAGTAGAGAAATGGGCTGTAGACATGAATGAAATGACCTGCACATATTATGATCTGGCCGGTAATAAGGTTCTGGTTGAGGACATTCCACATTGAACCTATAAAAACGATTCGTATAAATTCAACCCGAATGCTATTGTTTCACTCTTCGGTTTCTTATATTTGAGCTTCATTTAATTACATAGAACAAAAAGAAATCATCATGCAAGAACCCAAAGCCATTAACATCATGGAAAAATTCTCATTGTTTGAAAAGCAATGGACCCCGCATATCATAGGCGAATTGAACGGACAATATGTGAAACTTTGCAAACTCAAAGATGAATTTGTTTGGCACAGTCATGAAAACGAAGACGAGTTGTTCATGGTGTTCAAGGGCACTTTGCTGATGGACTTCAGAGATGGTAAAACAGTTGAAGTGAAAGAAGGTGAGATTTTGATAGTACCAAAGGGTGTAGAACATCGTCCACGCACCAATGGTGAGATCGTGTTCAATTTGTTGTTTGAACCCAAAGCCACCTTGCACACAGGCGAAGTGGAAAGTGAAATGACCGTTAAGGAGTTGGACTGGATTTAGCAACATAAAAAGGTAAAAACACATTTTATTCAATGGATTGATTTTATTATCAAGTATGCACAGCCAGCTCCACAAAATCTATATCAATCAAACAGAAGCTATTTCTGCATGCTTGTTAGCTCTAAGAAGTATTGTTCTAAATATTGACACTGAAATCACTGAAACCATTAAATATGGAATGCCATGTTTTTGCTATCAAAACAAAGCCTTATGTTATTTATGGACCGACAAGAAAACGGGTCACCCTTATATTTTAATGGTTGAAGGTAAACACTTGAATCACCCTAAATTAGAAAGTGGTGAACGCAAACGCATGAAGGTATTGAACATTGATCCAAATAAAGACCTGCCTTTAAAAACCATTCAAAACATATTGAGGCAAGCATTGAATGTATCCAAATTAAATAAAGCTTAAATGCTATTTCTATAATTATTGAGGATAAAACCAACAACAAATTTGAACATAATCACAGTTAAATCGAAGAACCATGAAAGACAACTTGATCCAATACTTCTCCAAATTCACCCGACTCACTGAGCCGGAAATTGAGGCTTTGAAAGAGAGCATGAACATTGTGACCTTTAAAAAAGGCACTTATGTTTTAAGGGAAGGTCAAACAAATGCCGACAGTTACTTTGTTTTGGAAGGTTTGTTGAGGCAATGCAAATCCGTTGATGGAGATGACATCAGCACCAACTTTTTTGTTGAAAATGATTGGATCATCTCTATGAACAGCTTTTCTGACAACAAAACTGTTTCTGAGGATTTGATCTGCCTGGAAGATTGTACTTTGGTAATAGGCAATGAAGAAAAGGCTCAGAAACTGTTCAAACAATTTCCGCGCTTAGAAACGATTTCCAGAGCAGTTATGGAAAGCGTTTTTGCTGAACATCAAAAACAATTGAGCCATTACCTTACCGAATCTCCCGAACAAAGGTATATCCGACTTGTACAAACAAAACCCGGAATCGTACAGAGGGTGAAACAATATCAAATAGCCAGTTATTTGGGCATAAAACCCGAATCATTGAGTCGCATCAGGAAAAGGATGATGCAGTCGGGGATTTAATGATACATCCTCGTATAATGAGCCAAACACTCAACGTTAATTCAAATAAACCTCCCGGAATTGAAAAGTAAACACCCACTTTTACATGGTTCAATTCCAGTATGGTGCCAATGATAAATACTGTGTAAACTACAATTCCAAGACAACAAAACCACAAAGGGAAAAATTTGAATTGAATGAATGTCCAACACAAGGCTATACCGGCAAATCCCCATAAACACATTCCTATTTGGTATAACCTGAAGTTCATTTGATGGCCATGATTCATTTCTGATAAGAATTCATTTAACTCTAATTCGCTTCCAAATTTTAAGATTGGCCATAGTAAGCAAAGTCCGCCAATGGCAAGTAAAACAGTTGCAACACAACCAAAGTAGAGATAAACTTTACTCAGAAATGGACTCAATTGTCTGATAACGCTGTTCATGGTAAGAAGTAAACACAGATTGAAAATTGTATGAAAAACTGAGATCAACACTATTCCCAAAATATATTTTGTTCTGATCATTTCTTTATCATTTAAATTCAACTGAACAAGCTGCATACTCTCTACCATCAAACTGCCAATTCCATAAGTTAAAAATGAAAGTATGAAGCAGGCAGCAAAGAATCTGGCTGAGTTAATTTTCGAAAACATGGCGTATTGTTTTTATCGTCACAAAATTGAATCTAATTTGATAAGGACTCATTGACTTAGGTTAAGAAAAAAAGGCAGCAACATTTAATTTAACAAATACTTGATGATACATGAATAAACAAACAAAAGAATTCAATTACTATTGCCGGTAATCATTTTAAGTGTTGTTACATGATCGTTTCAATTAATGGATAACATTTTGATGATGAATTTTTGAATTTTAAAAAATCAAAATGACCAATACATTACCCTACAAGTTTATAAATAGCATTACAATTTAAACGTGACAGAAATAGTATTATCGATCATCGCCGGACTGGTTCTATTCCTGTTTGCGGTCAACAATTTATCGGAAACACTCAAATTGGCACTTGGTGACAGTGCCAATAAGTGGATTAAAAAATTTACTTACAATACATTCAGCAGTTTAATTGTAGGTACAGTTATAACAGTACTTCTAGACTCTTCATCTGCAGTCATCATCATTACGATTGTATTCATCAATTCAAAAATTTTGAATTTCAGACAAGGCATGGGCATTGTTTTAGGCGCTAATGTTGGAACCACTTTCAGCAGTCAGATCATAGCTATGGATTTTGGCAAATACTCACCAATTCTATTATTGATCGGCTTCCTATTGGTGTTCATTTCTAAATCAGACAAAATCAGCAATTTGGGTAAAGTAATATTGTATTTTGGGGTTCTTTTCTTCGGACTTTTTACGATGGAAAATGCTGTAGAACCACTCAAAAATGAGGCTTTTTTCACTGAATGGATAAGCAAAACGGATAACCCTATGATTGGTTCTATGGTTGGAGCATTGGTCACATTGATCATTCAATCATCTTCTGCAACTGTTGGTATGGCCATTATACTTTCCAAAAAAGGAATTTTAACACTTTCAGGGGGCATTGCTATCATGTTAGGAGCAGAGCTTGGCACTTGTAGTGATACATTAATTGCAACCATAAAAGGTAGCAGAGCCGCTATAAAAACAGGGATTTTTCACCTCACGTTCAATTTGATTTCAATTTGCATAGGATTGGTATTTTTTTATCCTTTTAAAAACCTCGTCGAATATCTCAGTCAGAATGCAAATATAGAAAGGACCATTGCCAATGCTCACATGTTGTTCAATCTATTAGGTGTTGCATTGTTTATATGGACAATTCCATTTTTCGAAAAATTACTCAACAAAATTCTTCCGGATAAAGTATAAGCTTTCGTTGACTTAGGAAGAACTTCAAAAGCTCATTGACGAGCTGTATTCTCCAAATAATAATTCCTTATAAACTTTACGTTCAAGTTTATAAAAAATCTAAATTTGCTTAAAATGCAAACTTCGTACTTACTGCGGATCAATAAAGTATTTACATATATCGATTCAAATTTGGATGGCGAACTGACTTTGAATGTTCTGGCTGATGTAGCTTGCTACTCCCCTTTTCATTTGCACAGATTATTTAAATGTATTGCCAATGAGACCCTCAACAACTACATCATACGAAAACGAATAGAACGAAGTGCATTGTTGCTAATTCACAACCCTGAGTTCAGCATCACCGAAATAAGTGAAAAATATGGATTCAACAGTACCTCTGTGTATTCGCGGACATTCAAAAACTTCTATGGGATCAGTCCAACTGAATTCCGAAAAACAAAACCGGTTCAATTGAGCAAGATTGGTCAAGTGAATAGCAAGATCGGTCAAGTTGACCATATCAGTAAGGACTACATTTGCAACATCAAACTTTCAAACGATTGGTTAAAGATGAATGCAAAAATTGAGATCAAAAAAATCCCCGAAATGCAGCTCGTATACATAACGCATATTGGCGATAAAGGAATAGAAGAAGCTTTTAACAGTGTTTTAAAACAGGCAATCCCTAAAGACTATTTGTCAATTGAAAACACTCATATTTGTAGGGTATTTCACGACAGTTTTAAAATAACAGATGCTGAAAAAGTGAGAATGAGCATTGGGGTAATCAGTCCAAAAGCACTTCCCCATGACCAATTTTTCAGTAACACCAGCTTTGATCCCGGAAAATGTTTAGTCGGGTATTTTGAAATATCAATAGAAGATTTTGAAAAAGCCTGGGACAGTATGTTTTTATGGATGAGTGAAAAAGGTTATAAAAGATCTGAACAAACACCACTCGAAATTTATTTAAACAAGAAAATTGAAATTCCAAACAATAAATTATCAGTGGAATTGTGCATCCCTATTGAATGATTCAACAAGATCATTCATTTTTATACCATAAACCTAATTCATAACAACCTTTATTCATGACAACAGGCATCATAACACCTAGAATTGTAACCCTGGCAGAAAAAAAACTCATAGGTAAAAGACTAGAAATGAGTTTAAGCAACAACAAAACAGCAGAATTGTGGCGCAACTTCATGCCATTACGTTCGCAAATTAAAAACCCCATCAGCAGCGATTTGATCTCAATGCAGGTATATTCCCCTTCACATTTCTCGGACTTTAAACTTGAGAATTTGTTTGACAAATGGGCATGTGTGGAAGTCTCCGATTTTAATGAGGTACCATTGGATATGGAGACATTCATTCTGAGTGGCGGACTCTATGCGGTGTTTGATTATAAAGGTTCAAGCGCAGACACCCGTATATTTGAAAATATTTTCGGAATTTGGTTACCCGGTTCAGAATACCATTTAGACGACAGACCACATTTTGAGGTATTGGGTGAAAAATACAAAAACAATGATCCTGAATCAGAAGAAGAAATTTGGATACCCATTCAATCAAAAGGCTAAATTGTAACAACCTTAAAGTTTGAGTATTTGAATTCGATGAGAAACGGTATATTTACCAATTCAATCGAGTCATTATGCATCCAACTTTGCTCATGCATTTCAAGCGCATTCACCCTATGTCTCAGGAGGAAACTGATGCGATTGACATGACATTAACTGAGAAACAATTCACGAAAGGAAGTATTTTGCTGAGAGAAGGTGAATTTTCAACACAGGTTTACTTTGTAATTAATGGAATCGTGAGGCAGTATTGTTTGGTCGATGCTCAGGAAAAGACCTTAAACTTCTTTGCAGATGGGCAATGGGTTTTGTCTAACAGTAGCATGGATACAGCTCAAAGTTCAAATCATTTCTTAGAATGCAGTACAGATTGTTTATTGGTAATGGGTGATAGCAGCAAGGGTGAAAAACTTTACAATCGTTACCCCAACCTGGGTCTAATAGCTCGTAAGCTGATGACCTCTATCTATATTGAACAACAAGCTAAGCACGAATCTTATCTGACCGACGGTCCAACAGACAGGTACCGCAAACTTTTAGAAAACCGACCTGATCTAATACAGCGTCTGCCTCAATACCAAATTGCCAGTTACATTGGTGTTACGCCAGAATCATTGAGCAGAATAAGGAAAAGAATAATGGATGATTATTGATTTATTTTAGGTTGATAAAACGTTCGTATGCATTTACTCGAACACCTTTGATCAGGAGCCACAACACCATCATCACCTCACCCAACCATGCAAATTCACTGAAAACGATTTTAAAATCAGGAAACAAATAAAAAGTACAAACGTCAGTCAAATAACCTAAACAAGTTAAGAGTAAAAAACAACCAATGATCTTTGGCATATAAGTGGAACGTATGATGAGCCATCCCATAGGTAAAAGCCAAAGTCCAAAGAAAATATCGGTCAGGTGCAATCCGTATTTGTGCAATTGATTGAAAAAAGACAAAGCTGAATGTATTTGTCCTGCGGTCCATGAAGAATTTGTTCCCAGATCTGAGATGAGTAAGATCGCAATGTGATTCAATTCATTGAGCAAAGTGATTGGCAATGCGACCAGAGTAAAATTCAATATCCACTTAGCAATGGATGCATCAACAGGAGCCAAAACCCTTTTGATGTAAACTGCAGTTAAGACTGTAACAAGAGAACAAACTATGGAACTGAACACACTCAATCTGAACATCCATTCATTGGATTGAATGTTGATGAGACTTTGGGCCATATCATCGGAGATCATTATTTGAGTAGGTATGTAGATGATACCGAAAACACCCAGTGGAATTTGAAGGAAATACAAGAGACCGGCAGTTCTTGCCGTTTTAACAATAGTTGAATTTTGATTCATGACTTTAAAATATGGGACAAAATTAGAGTCCCCATTTTTCAAAGTCATTGACTTGGGATAAGAAATGAATCGTTGATAAAATTTGATCTATTTCATCTGAGCCAGCAAACTTTTTACAATATTTACAAATGCTTTCTCTTTACTCTTAATGTCTTCAACAGATTTGAACGAAATCAGTCTACGACCATCTTTGTAATCGCCTTCCAATAAGCCTTGAGGATCTTCTGCTGATGCACCTCTGAGAAAAACCAATCTAAGAGTATCCTGTTTATAGAAATTCAAACCTACTATGTAGCGTTTGTAAGTTTTGGGATCAAAAGCCTCCATTTGACCGCAATAATAGAATGTAGGAGCATTCCAATAAATGCCCTCTCCTATTTGTTTGCTGACGTTTAACATCAGTTGACGCAGATATATCACACAATCTTTCAATGGATGATCGAGAGACGCCATGTATGCATCAACCTTTTCAGATTCAGAAACACCGAGAGCAAGGTTATTTTCTTTTTTAGCCATCACTCAATATTAGAATAAATTATCGATAATTTGAAATGCGAAGATAATTCGTAAGAATACTTAAGCAACTAAACAATCCAAATAATTGTAACACAAATTCGTATGTAAATCAATATGCCTTGTCTTGAAAGCAATTGCATTAAATGATT
>DASWYG010000074.1:0-1992 GCA_036405075.1 Bacteroidia bacterium
AAACAACTTTATGTATTTGAATAAAAATATTACCAGGTGATTTTAAATGTTTCAGTGATAGATTCTGATCTTAAACCCACAGAAAGTGTATAATAACCTTTGGGTAAATTATCAAACATAATGGTATAACTTTGTTCAATCAGGCTTTTTTCTATACTACCATTCCCTACTATGTTACCCGATTTATCTATGATTTGCCAAAACAAGTTTCCAAAATCGTTGTTGCACAATTTGAAATTCAATTGACTGTTCGACATGCTATTTTCAATTTCCAATTCAAAAGGCCCGCTACAAGATTTGCTGAGTTTTTCTATTTGTTCGTTAAGTTCTTCAGAAAACACCACATTTAAATTCATTTGACTTAGTTCACCTGAGTCAGCAATGGTTTTGTATTCTTTTGCCGTTTTAATCATATCTGCCAAATTGAATTGATAGTATGCAAACTGTGATTGGTTTTGAGGTTTGATGTTTTCGATTGGAACTTTAACGTTATATGTCAATTTGTAATTGAATGTGTCAGCAGGATAAAAATCATAGAACAACTTATATTTCATTACATCCACCAAGTTTTTTTCAGAATTGTAGACAAACAAATAAAAGGAGTCATTTTTATGGAAAATGGTATTGTAATTGGCATTTACAATCTTAAAAAAGACGGTATCATTGTTTGTGAAGTCAACACCTGTGTTTAAACATTGACGCTCTTTGATGATGAATACAGAATCTTTTACGCATAGTTTCTTAGCGTTAAATTTTAAAGTGTCATTTTGTGCTGAAAATGCTTTAAAAGCACTTAATAATAAAAACAAGGTCAGTAGGTTTATTTTCATAATGTTTAACTTGGTTATTGAGTTCATTTAGATTCAAATTTAGTTGAGGTATTCCATAATTTCAAATTTCTTCAATCAATGATCTTTAAGGCAATTAGTTTATTTTTAGACAAATTTAGATTTCAATTTGCTGCGCTTAAAATTATCTTTGTATTGATTGTCACAATTTTCAAAAATTGTGTCTTATTAGGTGTTGCATTACAGCGATGAAGATATTGTAAGCGGTTGTTTGAAGAATGAGAAATTCTTTCAGGAATTACTTTACAAGCAAAATGCATCAAAAATGTTTGGAATTTGTTTGAGGTATGCCCCCAATAGAGACACAGCGAATGACATGTTTCAGGAAGGTTTTATCAAAGTGTTTCAAAATCTTCAAAAGTTCAAAGGACAATCTGCATTGAGTTCATGGATGTACCGAATTTTTATCACCACTTCTATCAATTACATTCAAAGAACATTAAAAACTGGTTTTGAAGTAAGCATCAATGAACAGATGAACCAAATTGAAGACAATGTTAGTGAAGAAGAAGCTCAATCATGGATGGACAATGTCAGTGCCGAAGAAGCTTTGGCAATGGTGCAGGAATTGCCTGAGAAATATAGGTTGGTCATCAATTTATATGCAGTAGACAAACTGAATCACGGTGAAATTGCCAAACTATTGGGCATAACAGAAACTTCATCAAGATCACAATTGTCAAGGGCTAGAAAATTATTATCCGAAAAGTTGAGTCATCAAATGAAAAGGAAATTTGGAGAATAAGAAGCAACATATAGACAAATTTCTGGAATCAAAGCTCGGTCATTTTGAATCAGAGCCTGATGTCAATGCATTCATGGAGATTGAATCTGTTTTGGATCATTTAAAACATCCTATCGATCAGGCATTGAACATTAAATTGAGTGAGCTTAAAATCGAACCCAATTCTGAAATACTGCCCGGTATCCTTGGCAATCCAATGATATCTGAACATCCTGTTGATCAATTATTGAGTGATAGATTGTCGATGTTAGAAGCTCAACCTCTTAGTGATTTTTCTGAAATCGAACAATTGAAAGACAAAAGAAGCAAAAAAAGAGTATTTATTTTCTTCAGCACAGCTCTTATTTTATTGCTCGGTTCAGTTTTAATTTATCAATACAATGAATCTTCTCAAGCCAG
>DASWYG010000075.1:0-2695 GCA_036405075.1 Bacteroidia bacterium
AAAACCTGTAGATTTTTTAAACTGACTCGACAAATGCCCCACACTGCTATAGTTCATTTTAAAGGCAATTTCAGTTATGTTCAATTCACCATTGGTGATCAATTCTTTTATCCTCTCTACCTTGTGTAAGATCACAAATTGTTCGATGGTAATGCCTTCGGTTTCCGAAAATACATTGGCCATATAGGTGTAATCGTATCCCAGTGTTTCACTTAAATGATTGGAGAAATTGACTTTGGGCATTTCATCGGCATGATGTACCATTTCTACGACCACATTCTTGATGTGTTCGATTAAACCCAAACGCTTGTCATCTATAATGTCAAGGCCTATTTCCCTTAAAGCTGTTCTGAACTTTGCCTTTTCTGTCTTATCTAATTCTTCTGTGATATCCAATTCACCCAATTTGATGATTTTAATGTGTAAGCCGAATTTGTTGACTAGATTTTGGAGCATTAATTTACAACGCATGCTCACCATGTTTTTAATTTGTAGTTTCATTTGTCAAAGTATTCGGTTGATGTTTACTCAGTCCTTTGTTTATTGAGGTTCAATAAACAATCGATGCTGAGGATGGCTTCTTCACGTGTGTTTGCGTAAATGAACCTGTGTTTTTGTGTAGACCGTAATTCAAATGATGTGACTCATTTTTTAATGAGCTTGGTGGTTTGTATATCCAAACCTGTAGATTTGTCTCTGATACTCTTTTCGTTTTCAGACTTATAAGTAGACATTTGTTTCACCTTGCCATTGTTTGAAGGTGCTTTTTTCTTGTTTTTGGAACCTTTGTCTTTGCTCATACTGTTGTTTTTTTCTATTACAAAGGTTCATTTTTTTGCTTCCAATATACTTACACATTTACAGAAAATAATTGCATATATCACAGATTTTCCAAGAAAAAACAATCAGTTTCAATTGGGCAATTGACAGTTAAATAAGGAAATAGTTGATAGAATAAGGCCAAATTGAACAAGATTATCAATTGGCACATTCAATAGCTTTAGTAGCTGTTGAAATTGAGTGATTTAGAAATGGGCGTTTTCTTGTCTTTGACTTCATGCCCTAATAAATATCCGAAAGCTGAGAGTGTTTCAAATTGATCGCATACGATCTTGATCATGGCCAAAATAGGAATTGCTATGAAAACTCCCGGTATGCCCCAAATCAGATCTCCGGCTATCAATGCCATCAATGTAAAAAAGGCATTCAGTTTAACTTGATTGCCAACAATAAGTGGCTCTAAAATCCATCCCTGTATGAATTGTATCAGCAAATAAACGCCAATAATGCCCAATAAAACGCCATAACCAACACCATGCATGGCGGCGGTGAAAAATGTGAGTACAGAACCTGTAAGATTGCCGATAAATGGAATGAATTCCAATACCCCACACATCATGGCAAAGAACAATGGATTAGGAACACCCAATAAACTAAAGCCTATGCTGTACATGACAATGAGTAAAACTATCATTTTTGAAACACCCAATAAGTATTGTTGTGTGATCAATGCCACTTTCAAAATGGTAATTTCTATTTTTATTTTTTGTTCTTCCCTCGTCAGTTTCAAAATGAAATTTTTTAAATGTAACCTGAAATAAAGAAAGCAAAATGTGTAGATCAATACCATTAATAATTGAAAAATTGACTGACCCAAATAACCGACAAAGCCGGGGATCAAGGCAATCATAAGACTGCCTTGTTCCTTAGCGAAGCTGATTTGTTTGGCGCTGGTTAATCCAAAATTGTCTTTCAGGTAATTATTCACCGAAAGGCCGGTTTCATTCATCTTGTGGTTCAATTTTTCAAGATCGGGTTCTATCAAATTGAATTGCCAGATCAATAAGACCATGACACCTCCGGTAAATATCATTAAAGCCAATAAGGCTAAAAATGAAGACAATTCTCTGCCCAAATGCAGTTTTTCTAACCATTTTGAAATAGGATGTAAAAACGTTGCCAAAATAAAGGCAATGGCCAATGGCATAAAAAATGCTTTTGCGATTATCAGAATGGCAATGAGTGCAATGCCGGAAATGATGATGATGGTTAAAGTCGATTTGTTCAGGCGATTGTTGAGCATATAGGTTAATTGATTTTTTTTAGTTCTTGTACCGGCGAAGCACCCAAGCCTCCTTTTCGTGAATTTCCATAACTTTGGTAAGGAAATCTGCCGTTCCGCTGTCATCAAACTTTTCAGAACATTCTTTGATGTCTTTTCTCAATTGGGTAGCCATGTATTCATGGTCTTTAAGCAGATCGTTTAACATCTCAACTTTACCGGGATAACTCTTAGGTGATTCTTTTAAGAAACTCAATTGAATGAATTCGCGCATAGTGCCTATGGTTGGTCGACCCAATTGATTGATACGCTCTGCTGTTAGATCTATGACTTCCTCAAGTTTTGTGTATTGATCCTGAAACAATTTGTGTAATTCCATGAAACTTTCTCCACTCACATTCCAATGGTACTTTCGAGTTTTTACATAAAGTGTCATGTCGTCTGAAAGTACAACTTCCAGTATGGTACATACGCTGTTCAGGTTTTTTTCAGAGATACCAATGTTCGGCTTGATGAATTTAGTATCTGTGTTTTTCGATGGTTTCTGTTTTGTTATCATTTTGATGGGTTGATTTTAATAAATTGCCAACTATGTTCATTATGTTCTTCCCGTTTTTAGTAATAGCACCGGTT
>DASWYG010000076.1:0-1508 GCA_036405075.1 Bacteroidia bacterium
AATCAAATATTCTGAACTTCCCTATTTGTTAAAAAAATCTCTTCATCTGAATTCAAATAACACCACAATAAAACTTTTGATACAATTAGTTTAATTCCGACAAATACACCATTCACTCAAAATTAAAAAATTAAACATCTGACAACGAATCACTTCAATTCTCAAAAATTGCTTTTATAGAAATTCTTGTACTTTTGCAGTCATCTGAAAATTACACTGCAATATGCCTAATTACAAAGAAGTATTTGAAAACAATGCCAAATGGTTACAAGAAAAAACCAAAGACAATCCTGATTTTTTCAAGAATTTAGCCAAAGAACAACATCCTGATTATTTATACATCGGTTGCAGCGACAGCAGAGTAACTGCAGAGGAACTAATGGGTGCCAATCCAGGTGAAGTTTTCATCCATAGAAATGTTGCCAACCTCGTAAATGCCACTGATCTGAACGTTATGGCAGTGATCAATTACGCTGTCAGGTATTTAAAAGTTAAGCACATCATTGTTTGCGGACACTACAATTGTGGAGGCATCAAAGCCGCCATGCAACCTGTAGATATGGGTATACTGAACCCTTGGCTGAGAAACATCAGAGATGTGTACAGATTGCACATGGATGAATTGAATGCAATTGAAGATGAACATTTGAGATACCGCAGACTCGTTGAATTAAATGTCAGAGAACAATGCATCAATGTGAGTAAACTTGCCAGTGTTCAACAAGAATATTTGGCCAACTCCTTCCCTACTGTTCACGGTTGGGTGTTTGATATCGAATCAGGTAAAATCATAGACCTTGAGCTCGATTTCGAACTCATATTAAAAGACATTCAAAAAATTTACGACCTAACCGGTACTGTAAAGAATTAAGAATAAAGCACCAATGAAGGTGGAGTTTACAATTCCACCTCTATTTGTGCGGCCAATAAGTCCTCAAGCGTTTCGCGTCTTCTGATCAAATGCGCTTTGCCTTTGTATATGAATACTTCTGCCGGCCTGAACCTTGAATTGTAATTGCTGGACATGCTGAATCCATAAGCACCTGCATTGTGGAATGCCAAAACATCACCTTCTCTTACTTCATTCAATTTTCTGTCCCAACCAAAAGTATCGGTCTCACAAATGTATCCCACCACGGCATAAATTCTCTCGGTACCGGTTGGGTTACTGATATTGGTGATTTTATGATAAGCATCGTAAAGCATTGGACGAATCAAATGGTTCAATCCACTGTCGACACCAGCAAACATGGTACTGGTAGTTTGTTTCACTATATTGGTTTTAACCAAAAAATAACCCGATTCACTCACAAGGAATTTACCAGGCTCAAACCACAATTCAAGCTCTCGGCCGTATTGATGGCAAAACTCTTTGAACCTTTCGGCGATCTTTCCTCCTATGTCATTGATGTCTGTGGTAACATCGGCTTCTTTGTATGCAACTTTAAATCCACTGCCAAAGTCCATATACTTGAGGTCTTTGAAGTCTTGAGCGGCTTCAAACAGCA
>DASWYG010000077.1:0-5971 GCA_036405075.1 Bacteroidia bacterium
AAGCTTAACCCATATCTAAATACCGATACCGCCGTTCATTATGTCGGTATTGATGCCTGTAAATCTTGTCATTACGACAAATACATCACCTTTCTTGAAACTGGTATGGGCGGTAGTTTTAACCATGCCACATTAAAGAAAACTGCTGCTAATTTTAAACAGGTTGTTCCTGTTTATGATGCCTACAAAGACCTTTACTTTTTAC
Organism: Bacteroidia bacterium; assembly: GCA_036405075.1. GTDB lineage: Bacteria > Bacteroidota > Bacteroidia > NS11-12g > UBA955 > JABMMZ01. The sequence continues at coordinate 206 of DASWYG010000077.1, forward strand.
CATTTATTGCCGGTAATACGATATTTATTAAGGCTTATAGAATGGATAAGAATGATACCATTTTTTCAAGGATCGAAAAAATATCTTACATCATCGGTTCCGGTCATCATACCAATTCACATTTTACCGAAGAAAATGGATTTGTCTTTCAAGCACCTCTGACATATTATACCCAAAAAGGTCAATGGGATTTACCTCCGGGATTTGAAAATGGAAACAATTCGGTTTTTGAAAGAAAAATTGGACTCGAATGCATGTCATGTCACAATGCAATACCCAATTTGATTAATGGCAGTGAAAATCAATATCGTCAGCTGCCTCATGGCATTGATTGTGAAAGGTGCCATGGCCCGGGTGAATTGCATGTTAAAGAAAAAACAGCAGGTAAAATTGTAGACGTTTCAAAACAAGTGGATTATACCATTGTCAATCCGGCTAAACTCAGTTGGCAACAACAAATCGATGTTTGTCAAAGGTGTCATTTACAAGGAAATGCTGTTTTAAAACCAGGGAAAGCATTTACTGATTTCCGCCCGGGTACCGATTTAAGTACTGTATTCGATCAATTCTCTCCTCAATATGAAGGAGGAGACGATTTCGTAATGGCAGCCCATGCCGAGAGATTTCAAATGAGTAAGTGTTTTAAAGCTTCTGTGCAAGTTTCTAATCAGACATCAAAACCCGGATTCACTTGCATCAGTTGCCACAACCCGCACGTTTCTGTCAGAAAAACCAATACCGAAAAATTCAATAATACTTGCAACAGTTGTCACAGCAATAATACCCAGAAGCATTGTACAGCCGATCAAAAATCAATTCAAAATCAAAATAACAATTGTGTAAAATGCCACATGCCTTCAAGTGGTACCTCTGATATCCCGCATGTTACGGTTCATGATCATTACATCAGAAAGCCTGACTTGTCTCCCAAAGGCAAAGGGAAATTGGTGGGTTTAAGGTGTATCACCAATTCAAATCCTGATAAGGCAACAGAAACGGAAGCTTATATTTCGTATTATGAAAAATTTGAATCCAATCCATTGTACTTAAAAAAAGCCGATGAAATTTCAAAGCAATTGGACAAAACCAAATCTGATCATGCCATTATTTTGATTCACTTGTTTTATATCAATGAGAACTATAAAGGAATCATCGACCTGATTTCATCTGTAGAGCCTGTTACCGATGCCTGGACGGCCTACCGAATCGCCAAAGCATTCGAAAAAAGCAATCAAAATTCTGAATCCGTTTTGTGGTACAAAAAAGCAATAGAATTGAAACCGCTGTATTTGGATATTCAATTGCAATATGCCTATTTACTGATCAAAATAAAAGATTTTAAATCGGCAGCTCCGGTGTTGGAAAAACTCAATTCATTGTATTCAAAAAATCCAGAGGTATGGGCCTGTTTAGGACTTGTAGCAATGAATTCCAATGATCCTTCTAAGGCTAGAAAATGCTTTAATACAGCTCTTAATTTAGATCCTGATCAATTGACAGCTCTTCAAAATTTGAAGATCATTGAAGAAATATTGGGTAATACGGCTGCCTCTATATCCATTCAAGAAAGAATAAATAAAATCTATGCAAGAGCCAAATAAAGTCTTAACAGCTGCTCAAATCAAGGCCTGGGATCAATTTACAATAGTGAATGAGCCTATTCTATCCATTGATTTGATGGAAAGAGCTTCAAAAAAATGTGTTGATTGTATTTTGAATTCGCTGCATTTTAGAGGACCATTCACCATATTATCAGGGACCGGAAACAATGGAGGAGACGGATTGGCAATTGCCCGACTACTGCATACAAAGGGTGTAGAACTTGATGTTTTTATTGTTGGTGATGCCAATACTGGTTCTGAAGATTTTAAAATCAATTTGAATCGCTGTGAAGCGGCAAACATTAACATTCAAAAATACAATCAAAACACCAATACAAAATTTAAAGGAACAATCATAGATGCTATTTTTGGAACCGGATTGAGCAGAGTACCGGAAGGCATTCACGGCCAAGCAATAGAGGCCATTAACGCCAGCGACTCTATTGTTGTTTCGATTGATGTACCATCCGGATTATATGCCGATGTTCATACGCCCAATCACCAAATGGTTGTAAACGCCAATTATACATTGACATTTGAGGTGTTGAAGTTTGCTTTCTTATTTGCAGAAAATCATAATCGTTTGGGGCATGTTCAAGTGATTCCAATTGGATTGTTAAACTCTTATAAACCAGAAGGCAAGATACATGGTCTATTGTTGAATAAGGATATAACAAGGTCAAAAGTTAAAGCCTCGAATCAATTTGATCACAAAGGTAAAAATGGACATGCTTTGTTGATCGCCGGAAGTAAAAACAAAATGGGTGCAGCTGTTTTGTCTGTCTCAGCAGCTTTGAGAAGCGGAGTGGGCTTATTGACTGTACATACAGTTGAATCAGGTACCGAACCACTTAATACGGCATGCCCCGAGGCAATGTTATCTATAGATGAAAACGAATTTTTTGTCAGTCATTTACCGGAATTGAATGTATTCTCTTCCATTGGTATTGGGCCCGGAATTGGTTCCAATAAACACACATCTAAATTGCTTTTAACTTTAATGTCTAATTTTAAAGGGACAGTGGTTTTAGATGCCGATGCACTGAACATTGTTTCTGAAAATGAGGAATGTAAATCTTTACTCAATTCAAATTGTATTTTGACCCCGCATGTAAAAGAATTTGATCGTTTAGCCGGAAATTCAAGCAATGATTTTGAAAGACATGAAAAGCAATTAGAGTTTGCTAAAAAACACAACTGTTATGTGTTGTTAAAAGGCGCTTATTCTAAAATCACCACACCTGAAGGAGAAGTTTTCATCAATCAAACCGGGAATCCCGGTATGGCAAAAGGAGGGAGTGGAGATGTTTTGACAGGTATCATCACCGGATTGTGTGCTCAGGGTTATTCTACGCTAGATGCATTGACATTGGGTGTTTATTGGCATGGACTTGCGGGAGATTTGGCTGCACAAACTTACACGGCGATAGCAATGAAATCAGGCGATATCGTTGAAATGATGCCTAATGCAATTAAAGCAATAATGGCTTGAGTCAGATTCCAAACTACCAATGAATGGTTTGGAGGTTTTTAGCATTTGGAATGATGTTTTCCAAAGTATCTCCATTTGTAATGTCTATTGAGTCTTTGTTGACTCCATAAGTCATGATTTGAACGGTGTTGTCATTCAATTTTCTGAATTGATAATTATTGTTTTCAGTACATTGATAGGTCAATCCATTGTATTTCTCTACCCATTTGTCTATGTATGAATACAATTTTATCTCATCCCAACAGCTTTCTTCGGATTTTAAGAAGAAGAGGATCTCATGCTTATTGTCGTTGTTCAAATCACCTACATCTTTGATTAAAAGTTCAGACGATTTAGATTCAGTGATGGTTCCGGGAAAACAAGAAAATTTGACTTTGTAAACACTGTTAAGATTGTTATAAACGATCCAAGCAGTGTCTTTTATGCCATCCAAGTTAATGTCTTCTAACTCAACTATTTTAACTTCAAGACTATCGGAGCCGCGATTGGAACTCTTTTTTTTGGTTTTGAAATACTCATCCGAATTGATCAACTCCTTCAAATTCATATCATCAGGACTGTAAACCTCATCAGCACTCCTGTTTTTTCTACAGGAAAATGTAAGTGGAAGGAGAGCCAATAACCAGAGGTATTTCATTTATCATCGCAAAATTAAAATTAAATAAGTGAATTGACAAAATCATTTCTCGTGATTTTGCTTATTTTCTTAACATTTGTTTGATATCGAATAATTTCTTCAATAAAAATGGACAGATGTTCAATTGTAAAGAATGATTCAGTCATAATATCAATGGAATTGAATATTTTCGCGGCGTGAATTTAACGGACGAAATACATAAAAGGAAAACATTTGCAATCATCAGTCACCCGGATGCCGGTAAAACCACTCTGACTGAAAAATTCTTGTTATTTGGAGGTGCGATTCAAACAGCAGGAGCCGTTAAATCCAATAAAATTAAAAAGGCCGCAACCAGTGACTTTATGGAGATTGAAAAACAACGTGGTATTTCTGTTGCAACCTCTGTAATGACTTTTGAATACAATGGCAAACTCGTCAATATCCTGGATACTCCCGGTCACAAAGACTTTGCCGAAGACACTTATAGAACTCTAACTGCGGTAGACTCTGTTATCCTTGTGATCGACTGTGTTAAAGGTGTAGAAGAGCAAACTGAGCGCTTGATGGAGGTTTGCCGAATGAGAAATACTCCCGTAATTGTGTTCATCAATAAAGTGGACAGAGATGGAAGAGATCCTTTTGATCTGATCGATGAACTGGAACAAAAACTCAACATCAAAGTTCGCCCCATGTCTTGGCCGATCAATGGTGGACGTGATTTTAAGGGTGTCTATAAAATTTATGATAAAAGCATCAATTTCTTTGATGCCAATAAAACCAAAATCAGTAAAGACATCATCACCATTGATGATCTATCAAGTCCATTGTTAGATGAATTGATTGATAAAGATGCCGACAAACTGCGCCAGGATGTTGAGTTGATCGATGGTGTTTATGGTGAATTTGATGTCAATGATTATTTAAAGGGGGAAGTAGCTCCTGTGTTTTTTGGTAGTGCTTTGAATAATTTTGGTATCAAAGAATTGCTTGAAAAGTTTTTGGAAATAGCTCCGTTCCCTCAATCAAGAAACAGCAGCGAACGTATTGTTAAACCTGATGAAAACAAATTCTCCGGTTTCATTTTTAAAATACATGCCAATCTGGATCCAAGACACAGAGATAGAATTGCCTTCTTAAGAGTTTGTTCCGGTAAATTTGAAAGAAACAAATTTTTCCATCATGTGCGTTTGAATAAAGACCTGAAATTTGCAAGTCCATTCACTTTTATGGCTGATAGTAAAGCACTTCTTGAAGATGCTTATGCCGGCGATGTTGTGGGTTTATATGATACAGGCAACTTTAAAATTGGCGACACCCTTACTGAAGGTGAAAACTTCATGTACAAGGGCATACCTTCGTTTTCACCCGAAATATTCAAGGAGTTGATCAATTTGGATCCAATGAAATCCAAACAATTGGAAAAAGGAATTGAACAGTTGACCGATGAAGGTGTAGCTCAATTGTTTCGTCAAGAGCCCGGTAATAGAAAATTCATCGGTACAGTTGGTGAACTTCAATTTGAAGTCATTCAATACCGTTTGGAAAATGAATACAATGCCAAATGTCGATTTGATCCCAAAGCCTTTTTTAAAGCTTGTTGGATGACAGGAGACAAAGAGGCTATTGAAGAATTTTGCAGATACAGACAAAAAAATATAGTGAAAGACAAAGATGAAAATCTGGTCTTTTTAGCAGAAACTTCTTGGATTTTAAACACTGCTATGCAACAAAATCCGAAGATTACCTTCCATACCACATCGGAATTCAAAGTTTAATTAATTGCAATTACAAAAAATCGTTGTATGTTTGAACTTAATATGAACGCTTTGAGAAATGGTTTTATGAGCACTTGTCTTTTTGCCTATACTACTCTCATGGCTCAAGATCAGTCGCCTATTGATTTTACTCCTCAATTCAAAAAAGGCGACCGCCTGGTGTATCAGTTGATAGAAACCAAATTCAAACAAAATGCCAATGGGCATTATCTTGAATTGATGTACGATACCAGTTACATGTTGTTCAACGTGACTGATAAAAATGACACGCAAACAATG
>DASWYG010000078.1:0-8174 GCA_036405075.1 Bacteroidia bacterium
TATTGAAAAAGCAATGGCTTTTATTGAGGACAATGTAAAGGAAAATCCAATTAATAAAGCTTTTGTGAGCGAAATGCATAAGATGATTGTTGATGGATTACTTCCACCTCCTGATGGAGAGGGTGACCATACTCCTGGTGAATATCGAAAAAATAATTTAAAAATTAATAAGTCAAGTCATAAGCCTCCAGAATTTTTAAAGGTGGCGGATTACATGTCAGAACTGCTTGACTTTGTGAATAAAAATGATGGCCACAAGTATGATTTATTAAAAGCAGCAATTGCACATCACAGATTTGTTTGGATTCACCCGTTTGGAAACGGCAATGGTCGAACAGTTCGTTTGTTTACTTACGCAATGCTTGTAAAAACAGGGTTTAACATTAATGTTGGTAGAATTATCAATCCAACTGCTGTTTTTTGCAGCAATAGAAATGATTATTACACCAACCTATCTAAAGCCGATGAAGGATCTGATGAAGGTGTATTAGAATGGTCAGCTTATGTTTTAAAAGGGTTAAAAGAAGAAATTGAAAAAATTGATAAACTTACTGACTATAGCTATTTAAGAAAAGAAATATTGTTACCTACAATTTCACACTCCTTAGAAAGAAAATATATAACTGATGTTGAAGCAAAAATTTTAAGAAAAGTAATAGATAATCAAGTTGTGCAAGCAGGTGATTTAAAAGGTTTTTTTGTCGGAAAACTCAATGCAGAAGTGTCCAGACAGATAAAAAAACTAATTGATAAAAAAATGCTTGTCCCCGAAAAAGAAGGGACAAGAAAATACATCTTACGTTTTGACAACAATTATTTATTGAGAGGTGTAATAAAAGCTTTAGGTGAAAAAGGGTTTTTACCTGTAAGAGACGAGGCATAATTGTGAATACGGTCACCGCATGACCTACTACACTTGGGTGCTTAGCGAAGATTAAGTATACAAAAAACAACCTCGATGGACTCACAAATGACCTGAAAAAAAAATCAACAATGAATAAAGTTTGATTTAACACTGAACCTTCACTTCTTGGCAGGTGCCATAAGCTGTAGCTATTCAATTCCAAAATGCTTTTTTATCCTTAACATTCTTAATGTGTTCCATCTGCTTGATCGGCCGGCTTCTTCCATCACAAAATGAACTTGTCCGGAATGAGCAGCTTGCATGTTCCATGTTCCATCCTTGTTTTGCTTTTTATTCAAATAAGTGATGGCTTCTGTCATCCTATTGTCCCATGCTATTCCTGCAAACTGAAAGTAATCCATAGCTCGAAGAATATCATACCGCCACCGGCATGGATAAGTTAACTTAAGAAAGCTTTTGTCTATTATCTGACCTGTTCGATCAGATAAAAAAAGGCGGTGCATCAGGATAAATTCAATACCTGTTTTTATGGCTTCAGATATTTCTTTCTTTCTATAGTTGTTGCCTGCTTTCTGAAATTCGGTGAGGCCCTCGAGAACGGAGATAGTGGTATGCAGAGAACTGTGTTTAGCTCCGCTTCTTGTTGTTCTGCAATTGAAACCTCCATCAGGCATGATCTCGTCCAATATACTGTCGACAATGGATTGAAGCTTGATTTCAGACGCCATGAAGTATGAAGCATAATTCAAGAACATGCCATTTACACAGATATCACTGTGTTGAGTTGTACTTGGACCTAAACGAATACCACCATCTTCTGCTTTATCATTTTGCAGAACCAATTCAATGGTTTCTTGAACAGCTTCGTTTTCAATAGGCAGATTTAAATTGCGAAGGTCAAGTAAAGTATAGTGGGTTGATATCCATTTGGGTTGATAAAATCTATCGCCCCAATGTCCATTCGAATGCCGCTTCGATAGAAATTTTGAGCCCCACCCTTCAATGGCTATTTGGTCTTGAAGATGCTTTTTATCACTTCCCAGCAAATCGCGCCAAGCCTGATACTGTATGGATGTATCACCTTCCATAAGCCATTCTATGATTTGCTCTTTGTTCATGGATAGCTTGATTCCCATTTTCATCTAAACCTACTCCCCATTATGCAGCAGACATTGGGTTACTATATGCTGTTATCATCGTCCTTTTTAATTGCCAATTCCTTTTGTTTAGTTGCCATTTCAAGAAGCCAGTCTTTTTTATTTTGGTCATTGATAGCTAGGTCGTAGTATTTGATAGCCGTTTCAAATTCTCCTATTCTTCTGTATAGATCCCCAATCAAGTAATTTATTGTCGCATAAGTTTCCGATTTACTATATTCTTTTGCTTCAATGGCCTTTATCAGATAAGTCGCACAATTGGACTGCAACTCTTTTCTTTTGGCTGTTTGTAAAGTGTCACCCCTCAAAAAATAAGATGCTACCAAATATAGATTTGCGATGTCGTCATTATCGCTTTTAAAGTATTGATGAATTTTAACAGCAATTTCATTTTCTACAACATCTGTCATTATTGAACTTTTAAAGGGTTCAAGAATTTTCAAGATCTCTTGCTTTGTTGTTTCCGAAAATGTGGTGTCAAAGTCACTTTGATAACCACAATAATGACACTTGGGGCAAGAATTTACATAACTTTCATAGAGGTCCCCAATAGCACCTTGTTTTTGAAAATCCTTTAATGAATTAAAAGTAGTGTAACTCCCTGTAACATAAATCGTAAACTTATTTTCATCAATTGGGCATTTTACCTGTTTCGGAAAGCTGGTGTGTCCGTAAGATAAAGTGAACATCAGAAGTCCAATGATTAAAGGTGCTTGTCTTTGTAATGATATAACTTTCATTTGTGTTGTTTTATTTTTTTAATGGTTTAGAGCTTGGTGATGTGGTGGATTAGTTCTTAACTGTTCATTCGTTTTGCTACTTCCATCGCTAATAGTTCTAATGATGAGTTAAATGTTTCAATTTTATAGTCTGTCGCTATTATTTCAAATATATCATCCTTAAACAATAACGCAAAATGTTTTTCATCTTTCCAACTGTCCTCGTTGTAATATTGATGAACTTTATTAATGTTCTTCAATTCATTTATCCATGAGGAGTTTTCGATGATATGAGCTGAATATCCTTCAAGTCCTTTATTCCAAAGAGGAAGTCCGTTATACACCTCGTCATTTGCTATTCCAAAACGAAAGCTATGTCCGTTAAATTCTACAAGAGCTAAAGGATAAGTCGTTACACTTGTGTTGTCTACCATTGTCACATCAGTGCCATCCCAATTGGAGTCTTGCTCAAGGATTATATAGATTAAAAAAACCTTATGCCCATTCGAAAACACTTGTGGCATTGGTGCTCCAGTGTCCCACCGTGGTGTCCATTCGATAACTCTTGCGAACTCATTTGTCTTAGTTTTTATTTTGTTAAATAGTCCCATTGAGTATCTGTTCTAGAATATTGTTTAAAGTTCTCAGGCTTTGGGTTCTTAAGGGTTTAGGAAAGTTCCAGGTTTGTACACAACTGCCATCTGTGGTATGAAGGGGGCTTTCAGCTTATTGGGAAAGTAGTTTAAAAAGTTCTTTACTTTGTTTTCTCTTTTAATCTCTCCAATACTTTTTTCTTAAACGCTTCTTCATCTAACTTCAAATCTTCATTATCATACAATTCGTAATGTTTTATGTTCGAGTGTTCGCTTGACAGTTTATACGCAAATGAAATTTTCCTCATTGTGGGAGCTGAAGCACACAATTTCTTGTGTTTTATTTTCTCAGAAAGTTGATATTTTTTATCGATCAGCTTTACTTTTCCATTAAGAATTACGATTTGAATGCTGTCGTTCTTTAAGTTAAATTCTTTTAAACTGTCTATTGGAATCGTAATTTGCCTAAGCTCAGCATACGACAATGAACTCCAATGATTAAACAACTCATATCTCACATTATTACTGTCTACAGTGATCACGATTTCAAGATGTCCAGGGAAAAACTTAGAGCCTTTTCTGGAAGTAAAAATTTCTTCAGAATAACTACTAATTTGTAATACAATCAGAAATGTTAATGTCAGTATTATTTTCATTTGATATGGTTTTTATAATTAAAATGGTTTCGAGCTTTTCAATTTGTATATTTTCACCTCAAATGTGTTTGCGAAGCACGGCCCCCCCGCTATCTCAAACCCCTTGTTAGGGGTAGTGTTTCTATTCTTCAATGTGTCCGATGATGTCAAATTCAAGATTGTAATTGTGATTTAATGCTCTGTTAGCACTAAGCAACTCGATGTCCATGCACGGATAAATATTGCCATTAACTCTTTGCATTTGAGGAACTCTCCTAATGATTAAATTTCTTGGTTGTCGTGAAGTAGATGGAAGTAAATCATAAACACCACAACCTGTCGTTTCGTCTGGGTCGCAAGCAAAATAATTTTGATTGTCAAAATTTACTTTGTTGTTGGCAACATAGTTTGTCAAGTCGTTTAGCTCTTGTTGTGTTAAACAAATGCCATCGGTTTCTCCATAACTCTCGTCAAGTTTATACCAAGTCACCGTGTAAGGTCCGTGATTATAAATTGTGTTGAAGCGAAAGTGGGTAAGTGTCGTTTGAAGTTTATACATAGCTTATGATTTGTTACGAAGTTTGTTTATGATTTCATTGAAGTTAATTCCAACTCCCATAATGTTGGGTTTAAGCTCTAAAATGTCTGGGTCTAAATACTTACTCAGTCCAAGTTTGCTTTTGTCGTAGTTTGTCTTTCTCTCTTTTCTCACGCTGTCTTTTATCTTGTCTAGTTCCCTTTTGTATTCAGGGGTAAAGTTGAAGTTGGTCAAGAAGCAAATATTAAAATTCTCCAGCTTTGACATAAAATCGTTTGGGTCTTTTGATTGTATTTCAAACTTCTTTAGAACCTCAATGTGTAGCCAAATTGTAATGTCGTGAAGCCGTGTCTGATACCCCGAAAGTTTAAAGTCGCCATCTTGAACCACAAAGTCCCCGTTCTCAATCATTAAATCATTGTCACCTTCCTTATCTATGCTGTCAAGAATGTAAACAATGTCCTTGTAAAGAGTTTCGCAAAATGTAGGGTTTTCTTCGTTCAGAGGTATTAGCACTTTGTCAATAAAGTTGTCCAAAGAAATTTTCTCCGAGTTTCTGATGTCCCGAATAATTGAAAGGTTGGTATTTCTGTCGAATGGTTTGGTCATAACATTACCGCTAACGTTTCGCGACTTGGCGAAGGTGACGATTTTTACCACTAAACTTCATACGATGCATCAAAGATCAAATATAGTAGAATGTTTCATACAAAGCAATGAACCCACCATTACGCCAAACCGCTGTTAGGCGTAGTATTTTATTCATTCGCTCTTGTTTCATTGTCTAGCGTAATGATGATTTTATTTTTCTCATGTCGAACTGTTACGGATTGACCACAGTCAAAGCCCATGTCTTGAAGCCATTTTCCACAAAGTCGGATTTCGGGGAATACAACATATTGATGATATGACCTTGAAATGTACTTTTCATACACTTTCAACTGCCTTCGTCCTGATTGTTGAAAATTTTCTTCTTGCTCCACAACAATAATTTCTTGCTACAAGATTACAATAAATAATATTACAGTGCAAATATTAGCGCATGAAAATATAATTTATTGTAGTTCTGGTATGATTTTCAAGTCTTTAGAATTTTACGATATTTGTAAGAAGTCAATAAATTTGCATTGTGTCGAAAGTAAACTTAAATAGAATAAAGTCTGTCCTGGCTGAAAAGAATAAAAGCAGTAAGGAATTAGCAAGTCATCTGGATAAAACCGAGTCTACCGTTTCTCGTTGGTGTACCAATGAAGTCCAGCCGACTATTGAAACGCTTTACGAAATCTCCAAGTTTTTGAAAGTCGATATTCGGGAATTGTTAGTGTCTACTGTCAAGTAGCAAAAAAATCACTGTTTATTAAGCCCGTCTACTATTTCAGAATCTTGAAATGTTAGAATTTTATTTTTTCTATTTTCCTCAAAATACTTCTTGTAACCAGTTTCATTTATTTTGTCGGAAATATTTTTAGCTGTCGGAAATGTTTTAGGTTTAGGAATAACCGGAGTTCCAATTAGTAAATCAAAATCATCCATTCCTTTTTGCCAGTTAATATTCAATAAGCCGGTTTGTGCTATTGAACTTTCTGTTTCTTCGTTAGTTTTATATCGAGAAGACATAAAAGTTTCAGAATAATCCTTATATATATTAGACCATTTCATTTGAATTAGTTCATAAGAAGCGAAATCAACTTTGTTCAGCTCGGGATTTATCAATAAGCCTACCGAACCCCAACTTGATGTTAGTCTTTTATTGTCTGGTTTATATATCCCCTCTGCGATTGCCAAGGCAATTGCTTGCTTTTCAATACTCTCAAAAGACGTCACTTTTTCATTAAAGGGAAGAATCAAGCCTTGGCCTAAATTATTTTCACATGATTTTGAGAAAATCATAGTGTAAGTGTCTTTTCTTGTGCTTGATTGCCGTGCATAACGAATTGGGGCTTCTGTCAAAACCAAATCTTTCGATAAGTTTTGGGCCCGCCAATCTAATCTAATATTATCCTTCTTTTCATTGTCGAGATGATCCTCCCAAAATAATGAACCGATAATTAATACTCCGCCTTTTAAATTCATAACAGAACTCAGTGTTTTACGACAATTAATTGAATGTTTTCTTTGTTGTCAATATCATTTTTGAATTCGTCTTCATCTCTTATTGTCCCTAAATCATATATTAGAAAAAGCAGCTGACTGTAGCCTTTCCCATAAGCTTGTATATCCGCGTTGATTTCATCAACTATCGCTTTTGATTTTGCTTTGGACTTCGATAATTTGATTTCAAAGGCAAGGTCAAGCTTCAAAAAAATAAAGTCAGGTTTATATTCCTTTATAGAAACTTTAAGTCGGCCTACTTCTCTATCGTAATCTATTCCTTTTGACAGCCCCTTTCCTATAAGCAACTGTTCAACTGTGTCTTGAATATACATTTCATTTTCAGGCTCGTGAAGAACGGCTTTGCGAAGGCTAGAACCCAAGAAATTTTTTAGATTTAAAATCTCTTCGTTTTTAATGTCCAGTTTATTTTCAATCGTTGACCGCAATAGAGCAACATTTCCCAAAACCATATCGAAATACATTTTGTGTTGTGGTCTTAATGTGTCAGCCCAATCTTTAACTTTCTCCAAGTCGTACACGTCAAATACTACATTCTCTCTTAATTCATTTGCAACTGGAACAGCAATGTCATTATACTTCCGCATGAAAGTCTTATAATTACTAAAAGAAAACATATCACTTGCGTCAGAAGTTCGGTAGATGAATTTCATAGCATCTTCAAGCGCCTTTGTATTGTTAAGTAAATTTTTGAGCAATTGCTTGTCCATACAGTGTGTGTCTTAATATTGCCGCTAAAGTTTTGGGGCTTGGCGAAGTGGGGGATTAGAAGTACAAATGTTCAAATTAGCACTAATGTTGATAGAAGTACAAAAGTTCAATTTAGCACAAATGCCTCCATTTTGCCAAACCCCTGTTAGCTGTAGTGCCTTATTATTCATTGGTAAATATTTTTGGTGTCTCGCTATGTGGTAATGGGTTAGCCTCAGCAATTCTTATTAAAGAAGAAAAAGCAAAAGCTTCGCCCAAAACTAATGCTTGTTGTTGTTTTAAACTTGTCAACAAATCAATTTGGCTTTTATCGTCATATTCAATTGTGTTTCTAATAAATTCTAAATCTCTATTGTTAGTTATTTTATGTACTATAAGAGAGTTGCATTGAGAAATAACTGTATTTGAAACTTCTGAAGGTCTTTGCGTTGAAACCATAAGATTAACCCCAAATTTTCTGCCTTCTCTTGCTAATTTGTCAATATAATAATTATTCATTTGGTCTGTTGAATCAGTAGAAATATATCTATGAGCTTCTTCTAAGACTAACAATATGTTATCTTTTCTTCTATGTGCAGGATTAGTTTTGTAGTTAAAAATACTTTTACTAATCATATAAACAAACAAAGCTAGAATATCATTTGCGACTCTTAAAGAAAGAATTAAAACTTGTTCTGTTTCAGAGTTTAAAAAGTCTTCAATTGTGTTTCCTGTCTTATTAAATACAGCTTCAAATCTTTCATCAGAGGAAAAATGTTTTATCCTCATTATAATGTGCTTTAGGAAACCAATTGTGAAAGTGTCTTTATTTCCTTTATAATCCAATGGAACTGCATTTTCTATT